>CAYXVO010000153.1:0-6985 GCA_964467875.1 uncultured Pseudomonadales bacterium
ACCTATAGATTTAGTTACATTAGATGCTGGTGCGCCACACAGGAGGTCGGCAGAAAAAGAGTGAGGGTATCCGTTCAGGAGTACCCTCACTGTATGAATCTTTTTAAAGCTTATACCCTTCGGTATAGGTTTTATTGAACAGCCTGTTCTTCTCGGCTTCCGGATCATCTACAAACTTCTCTGCTGCCGGATCCCATTTTATCGGGCGCATCAGGTCGTATGCAATGTTTCCGAGTGTACAGACCGTGCAGGTGCGGTGACCGATTTCAACCGGTACAACCGGATCGGTATGACCAACCCGAACAACACTTTGTATGCGGTCAAGCGCCTGATCGGCCGTCGCTTCGATGAGTCGGTGGTGCAGAAAGACATCAATCTGGTGCCTTACGCCATCGTCAAGGCGGATAACGGCGATGCGTGGGTGGAAGTGAAGGGCGACAAGAAGGCGCCGCCTCAGATTTCCGCCGAAGTTCTGAAGAAGATGAAGAAGACGGCCGAAGACTACCTCGGTGAGCCAGTGACCGAGGCGGTTATCACCGTTCCGGCATATTTCAACGATTCCCAGCGTCAGGCTACCAAGGACGCGGGACGTATCGCGGGTCTGGAGGTCAAGCGGATCATCAACGAGCCGACTGCGGCGGCGCTGGCCTACGGAATGGACAAGCGCGGCGGTGACCGCAAAATTGCTGTCTATGACCTGGGTGGCGGTACGTTTGATATTTCCATTATTGAGCTCGCCGATGTCGATGGCGAAATGCAATTTGAAGTACTGGCAACCCATGGTGATACATTCCTGGGCGGCGAAGACTTCGATATGCGGGTAATCGACTTCCTGGTGGAAGAATTCAAGAAAGATTCCGGTATCAACCTGAAAGGCGACCCCCTGGCCATGCAGCGCCTGAAAGAAGCTGCGGAGAAAGCCAAGGTCGAGCTGTCCAGCAGCCAGCAAACCGACATCAATCTGCCGTACGTGACGGCCGATGCCAGCGGTCCCAAGCACTTGAACGTCAAGCTGACCCGGGCCAAGCTGGAATCCCTGGTGGAAGACCTGGTCAACAACAGTATTGAACCCTGCCGTACCGCATTGAAGGATGCTGGTCTGAGCGCGAGCGAGGTCGATGAGGTGATTCTGGTTGGTGGCCAGACCCGGATGCCTCTGGTGCAACAGCGCGTGAAGGACTTCTTCGGCAAGGAGCCCCGCAAGGATGTGAACCCCGACGAGGCCGTGGCAGTTGGCGCGGCGATTCAGGGCGCCGTCATGTCCGGTGATGTCAAAGACGTTCTGCTGCTCGACGTGACACCTCTGACGCTGGGTATCGAGACCATGGGTGGCGTCGCAACGCCGCTGATCGAGAAGAACACGACGATTCCAACCAAGAAATCGCAGGTGTTCTCGACGGCTGAAGACAGCCAGACCGCGGTGACCATTCACGTGGTGCAGGGCGAGCGTAAGCAGGCTGCCCAGAACAAGTCGCTGGGTCGTTTCGATTTGGCGGACATCCCGCCAGCGCCGCGCGGCGTGCCTCAGGTCGAGGTTACGTTCGATATCGACGCGAACGGCATTCTGCATGTGTCGGCCAAGGACAAGGCGACTGGCAAGGAGCAGTCGATCGTCATCAAGGCGTCTTCCGGTCTGTCAGATGATGAAATCGAGAAAATGGTCCGTGATGCCGAGGCTAATGCGGCGGAAGATAAGAAGTTTGAAGAGATGATTACGGCGCGCAATAAGGCCGACGGCATGATCCATGCCACTCGCAAGACGCTGACTGAAGCCGGTGATAAGGCCAGCGAGGAAGATAAAACGGCAATCGAGAAGGCAATCGCCGAACTCGAAGAGGCGCTCAAGGGCGACGACAAGGATGCGATCGAAGCCAAGACTGCGCAGCTGACAGAGGCCTCTGGTTCTCTGGCCCAGAAGCTCTATGCTGAACAGACTCAGCCAGAAGGGGCTGATGCCGGTGCTCAGGACGCCGAAGCTGGCAAGTCAGACGAGGCGGTTGACGCAGAGTTTGAAGAGGTCAAAGACGAAGGCCGTAAGTAAAAGGTCACACGAGTCTTTGGAAGTGAGCCGGCGCGGGAGAAATCCCGCGCTGTTGTCTTTGCTGTCGGGAAAGACACCTGTTATAAAGCAAGGCCTTTTCCGGTATACGCCGGACGCGAGGCCTTTGCAGGTTGATGCGTGTTCTTGGCAGATAATGGTGACAGCTTAGGTTATGGCAAAGCGCGATTATTACGAAATATTGGGTGTTCCCAAGTCTTCGGACGAAAAAGAAATCAAAAAGGCGTATCGGCGTCTTGCCATGAAGTATCACCCGGATCGGAATCCGGGCGATAAAGAGGCAGAAGATAAATTCAAAGAAGCCAGCGAGGCCTACGAGGTGCTGGCGGATGCCAATCGCCGTGCGGCCTATGATCAGTTCGGGCATGCCGGTGTGGATGCGGCTGCGGCCGGTGGTGCGGGCGGCTTCGGCGGTGGCGGCAGCTTCAGTGACATTTTTGGCGATGTCTTCGGTGATATCTTCGGTGGCGGTGCTGGTGGCGGGCGTACCCGTGCCAATCGCGGTAGCGATTTGCGCTACACGCTGGAGCTTGATCTGGAAGATGCGGTGCGCGGCACCAACGTGAAAATTCGCGTGCCGACCCACGTCGAGTGCGGTTCGTGTCAGGGTAGTGGTGCTGAAAGCGGTAGTCGACCCGAGACCTGTGGCACCTGTCATGGCGCGGGCCAGATCCGCATGCAACAGGGGTTTTTCTCGGTTCAGCAGACCTGTCCGCGTTGTCGTGGCGCCGGCAAGATTATTCGCAATCCCTGCAAGGCCTGTCATGGCGGGGGCTATGTCGAGGATCAGAAGACGCTGTCCGTGAAGGTGCCGCCAGGTGTGGATACGGGCGACCGCATTCGTCTGGCTGGCGAGGGCGAGCCGGGTGTGAATGGCGGTCCTCCTGGTGATCTGTATGTGCAGGTGGCCGTGCGCGAGCACAAGATCTTTCAGCGTGACGGCAAGAATCTCTATTGCGAGGTTCCGATTACCTTCGCCGACGCCGCGCTCGGTGGTGAGCTTGAGGTTCCCACTCTGGATGGTCGCGTGAAACTGAAAATTCCCACCGAGACCCAGACCGGTAAGCTGTTCCGGTTGCGTGGCAAGGGTGTGGTGCCAGTGCGTGGCGGTGAGCCGGGTGACCTGATGTGTCGCGTTGTCCTGGAGACGCCGGTTAATCTGACCAAGCGCCAGAAGGAACTGCTGCGGGAGTTCCAGGCGGAGGATCAGGGAAATCACCAAAATCCCAAGAAGCACTCCTGGTTTGAGGGTGTGAAAAGTTTCTTTGACGACATGAAGTTCTGATTGGGGTTTCTCCTGCCGGTGCCGTGAGGGCGGTTCATTTCGATTGCTCTCACGGCGCGCCTTGCTTCCTTTGTTTCGGTTGTTCCTCCGCGTCGGCTCTGTCCGAGCCCTGTCTTCCCGTTAGTCGCCCCCATGCGCGTGCACAAAGCGTGGTGCGCTTCTTTTTCTTTGCCTGACGTAACGGTGTATCATGGCGCCCGTTGATTTATCCAGTGATCAGGGGGTTCGTTATGACTCGAGTTGTCATCGCCGGCGCCGGTGGGCGTATGGGGAAAACGCTAATCGAAGCGGTCGGATTGGCGGGCGCCACCTTGGCGGGTGCGGTTGAGCGGCCGGGAAGCTCCTTGATTGGTGTTGATGCTGGTGAGTTGGCCGGCGTCGGGCGTCTGGATGTGGCGGTGGCGGAGAATGTAGAGGCTGTCCTGTCGCAGGCGGATGCCCTGATTGATTTCACCCATCCCACTGTCACGCTCGGCAATATAGAAGCCTGCCGCCGTGCCGGGAAGGCAATTATCATTGGAACCACCGGCTTCAGCGAGACCGAAAAAGCGCAGATCCGTGAAGCGGCCCAGACCATTCCCATTGTGCTGGCTCCGAACTTCAGTGTGGGCGTCAATCTGTGTCTCAAGTTGCTGGATACGGCTGCACGCGTGCTTGGTGATGAGTTTGACGTGGAAGTCGTCGAGGCGCATCACCGACACAAGGTGGATGCGCCGTCTGGCACGGCGCTACGCATGGGTGAAGTGGTGGCAGCGGCCCTGGGTCGGGATCTGGCCAAGGTCGCCGTGTACGGGCGAGAAGGTCAGACGGGTGCCCGGGAGCGCGAGACCATCGGGTTTGCAACGGTTCGTGGCGGCGATGTGGTCGGTGATCATACGGTGCTGTTCGCGGGAGACGGCGAGCGGGTGGAAGTGACCCACAAGGCCTCCAGCCGCATGACGTTTGCCAAGGGCGCGGTACGGGCCGCACTCTGGCTGCAAGGGCAGTCAGCTGGTCTTTACGATATGCAGGATGTGTTGGGGCTGCGCTAAGGCGCAGCGCCGGCCGTGCGCCCGCGGTCGTTGCTGTGGTCTGCCAGCGGTGCCGGTCGCGGTGATTGGTGCTGGATGGCAGGGCCGGATCGCGGTCATAAGTACATGCCACCGCAGCAGAAACGCTTTGTGACGCTTTATTCATGGACAGTCCATGGCGCCGTTGATAAAATACGGCGGTTTTGAGCGCCTCACGCGCCTTTTTTTTGACCAACTCTTTCGTATCTTAAAGGCGGGACGGAGCCCAGACTCCCTCTCGCTTTTTTGCAAATGAAGCCTTACCAGGCACATCCTGGCCTTTGACGACGGTAATTATGGAACCAAGAAAACCTGCATTACTGGCTCTTGAGGATGGCAGCATCTTCAAGGGTATCTCAATCGGGGCGGAAGGGGTTTCCAGCGGTGAAGTGGTGTTCAACACCTCCATGACCGGCTATCAGGAAATTCTGACGGACCCGTCCTACGCACAACAAATTGTCACGCTTACTTATCCGCATATTGGCAATACCGGAGTCAACAGTGAAGACGTCGAGTCCGGTAAGGTCTGGGCGGCGGGCTTGGTGATTCGCGATTTGCCGCTGCTGGTCAGTAGCTGGCGTAGTGAAAAGGCCCTGGATGTCTACCTGCGCGAGAATAATGTGGTGGGCATTGCCGATATCGATACGCGGCGCCTGACCCGCCTTTTGCGCGATAAGGGCGCGCAGAATGGCTGCATCATTGCTGGTGATAATGTCTCTGCCGAAGAGGCGCTGGCAAAAGCACGCGCCTTCCCGGGCCTGAAAGGGATGGATCTCGCCAAGGTTGTATCGCGCACCCAGGTAGAGGAGTGGACTGAAGGCCAATGGGATATCCGCACAGGGTATCGCCAGCTGGAGAATCCGCAGTTTCACGTCGTGGTCTATGACTTTGGCGTCAAGCGCAACATCCTGCGAATCCTGGTGTCTCTGAACTGCAGGGTCACGGTGGTGCCGGCACAGGCTCCGGTTGAAGATGTGCTGGTGCTGAAGCCCGATGGTGTGTTGCTGGCCAACGGCCCGGGGGATCCCGAGCCTTGCGATTACGCCATTCGCGCGATCCAGGCGTTGCTGCAGGCAAACATCCCGACCTTCGGAATCTGTCTGGGGCATCAGTTGCTGGCGCTGGCCAGCGGCGCCAAGACCATGAAGATGAAACAGGGCCATCATGGTGGCAATCATCCTGTTCAGAACCTGGTTGACGGCACGGTGATGATTACCAGTCAGAACCACGGGTTCGCGGTGGACGAGGCCTCTTTGCCCGCCAATCTGGTGGCAACCCATAAGTCACTGTTCGATGGCACCCTGCAGGGGGTTCGTCGCACGGACGTTCCGGCATTCAGCTTTCAGGGGCACCCGGAAGCCGGTCCCGGCCCGCGTGATGTGTCACCGCTGTTCGATCAGTTCATCAATATGATGCGCACGTATCAGCGTATGAAGGCTTGATGACATAACGCCTGGCGATTGTCTGGATGGCGGCAGCCCTCCGGCAATCACCGACGCGACGAAGGCGCGGGCGGCAAAAAATCGAGCAGGTGGGGAAACGGCTGTAAGGCTGCATGTAATAAGGCCGGTGTTGCTGTAAAACCAGGCTGGCTCCAGTTGAATTTTGATCCGGTGATAGAGACAGATGCCAAAGCGTACCGATATTCAAAGCATTCTAATTCTAGGGGCGGGGCCGATCGTGATTGGTCAGGCCTGCGAGTTCGACTATTCGGGTGCTCAGGCCTGTAAGGCGCTGCGTGAGGAAGGTTACCGGGTCATTCTGGTGAACTCCAATCCGGCGACCATCATGACCGATCCGGCCATGGCGGACTCGACCTATATCGAGCCGATCAACTGGCAGACGGTCGCCAAGATTATCGAGCAGGAGCGTCCCGACGCGCTGCTGCCGACCATGGGTGGCCAGACTGCCCTGAACTGTGCTCTGGATCTGGCGCGCAATGGCGTGCTGGATAAGTTTGGGGTCGAGATGATCGGCGCCTCCCAGGACGCCATCGACAAGGCCGAGGATCGTGAGCGCTTCGACAAGGCGATGCGGGCGATTGGTCTTGAGTGTCCGCGTTCCCGCATTGCTCACAGCATGGAAGAGGCGATCCAGGTTATCGACCAGATCGGCTTCCCCTGCATTATCCGGCCCTCCTTCACCATGGGCGGCAGTGGCGGTGGTATTGCCTATAACCGGGAGGAGTTCGAGGAGATCTGCGAGCGCGGCCTGGAAATGTCTCCGACCCGCGAGTTGCTGATCGACGAGTCCCTGATCGGCTGGAAAGAGTACGAGATGGAAGTGGTCCGCGATAAAAAGGACAACTGCATCATCGTCTGCGCCATTGAAAATTTCGATGCCATGGGTGTGCATACCGGTGACTCCATCACGGTCGCACCGGCCCAGACCCTGACCGACAAGGAATACCAGATCATGCGCGACGCCTCCCTGGCGGTGCTGCGTGAGATCGGTGTGGAAACCGGCGGCTCTAACGTTCAGTTCGGGATGAACCCGGAAGACGGCCGTATGGTGGTGATCGAGATGAATCCGCGTGTATCGCGTTCGTCCGCGCTGGCCTCCAAGGCAACGGGTTTCCCCATTGCCAAGATC
>CAYXVO010000154.1:0-4559 GCA_964467875.1 uncultured Pseudomonadales bacterium
TCGTCTTCCCGCTCAGTTTCGACGGTCCTATCTCGTCGCTGGGTAACGGTAACCTCCGTTTCGGCGGCACGACGACCTTCCCGCCCATGAAAGGCTGTGGCATGTTCACGGGTCTGTTCACCACGCTGATGTCCGGCGCGGGGCAGGTCTACTCGTTCACCGCTAAGCCGCAAGCACCGACGACCTGGTAAACGTCGGCTACGGCAGGACGCCTCCGGCATCCGTTAGGATGCACGGAGGCTTTGTCGGCAGGAAGTTATCATCAGCGTTTGGTCATGGTAAGGAGTTGTCAGATGATGCAACGCAAAACATGGATTACCGTTTTGGCCGTCGTCGTGGTCGCGGGCGGAATATCCCTCTGGTGGAACGATTCGCAACAGCGGGTACTAACCGTCGAGCCCGCTCAGGATCTTGACAGTGCAAGCACAGGTGCAATGACAGGTGATGAGATAGAGAACCTGGATAGCAAGGTGCTGGCGGAGGATCAGCTGGCTGCCAATCAGGCCGCCGCGCGTGAATTGGGCGAGCCTCCCATCACCGCGCCGCTGACGGAGCGTCCTCCATTTGTCTCGCTCATCGAATGGAATGTGTTGAAGCGGGTGGCGAGTCAGCATCCGGAACCTGGCCGGGAGCTGGTTCGGCTAGTGAACCATCTGCGTTTTGCCAAGCAATGGGAGCTGTGGACAGAGTCGGACTCAGTCTCTGAAGTGCAACGGGAAGCCCTCGGGCGCCAATTGCTCGAGGAGATTCCGCAGCGGGTTACCAATCGTGAACTCGACGCTGTGTACGCGCAACAGATGCAGATGACGTTGCTCAACAATCTGATCAGCGATCCCCAGGAGCGCAGACGGCGCGCGGCCGAGGAAGCGGCACGCATCGGCATTAACTTCAGTGTCGAGAAATCCTAGATAAGCTTGCGCCGTCCTGTCTATTGAGAGCCGGGCGGAAGATGCCATGTTATATCCGAGCAGGTCGGCCATTTCGGCCTGTTCGGTCTCCGGAAGCCGGTGGTAGTCCCCGGTTCTTTAGGGAGTTCGCGATCACCCCGACGTGTTCTGTAGTGTCCGACTCCCTCCTTTTTTTCGTCAGACTGAAGGCCCGCCTGGAACTACGTCGCTGTCAGACAGGTTCTGCGTTCGCACGGGTGACTTTCAGTTCAACGGCGGCAATCCGTTCCGTATCCGCGTAGGCGGGTTCGATCAGCTCCTCACCAAACACATCCGGGTCCAGTTCCTGATATCTGCTGTGGAAGCGGGCGGACGTCAGGCGTGGCTGAACCGCCTGCCAGAAAAGATCCTCGCCGTCCTGCATGGCAACGCCGGTGTAGAGGAGCAGACTACCGCCCGGCGCGAGGCGCTCCAGCGCGGTGTTAACAATGGACAACGACAGCGCCGCGCCTAGTGGACCGCCGCCATGACGATAGGCACGTTCCGAGGGGTCGTTCAGGTAAGGCGGATTGGCCACAATGAGGTCGAAGTCGCCCGGGACGTCGCGTAACAGATTGCTGTGACAGGTGCGAACCGAGTCCCGATAGGCCAGAGCGGCGTTGACGCGGGTTAGCTGCAGTGCCTGGTCATTGATATCCACTGCCAGCACCTCCGTGGAGGGTTGGGCGACGCCGATTAGAACGGCGCCAGGCCCGGCACCGCAACCGATGTCGACCGCGCGCCTGAGCGGCTGCGTCTGTTGGGCCAGGTGGCGCTGAATAACCTGAGCGAAGCGGTAGGTGTCTGGGCCAAAGAACACGGCATCGGCGGCCTCGGTGGGATAGGCCGAGTGGAAGAACAGCATATCGTTGAGGGTGGCGGCGCGTACCCGACAGCGCCAGCCATATTGCTGGGGAATCAGTACCTCCGCTTGTGCCATCAGTTCGAACAGGCTGGGTGGCAGAAGCTCCTGGCGAAACGGACGACTCCAGCCGAAGATGCCGGCCAAGTCGCGAGCCCATTCATTACCGGGGCGGCGATTGACCCTGGCGTGGGTGGCCGGCGTCACTGTGGTAAAGCGGTAGTTCTGTGCCTGCAGTGCCCGGCCCAGGGCGAGCAGGGCAGCTTCCGATGCGGATGAGATCCTCATGACGGGCAATGGCTTCCCTGGTAGGTGACTGGATTGGTCGATTCCAGAGTTGTTTTCCAGAGTTGTTTTCTAGAGTTGTTGTAGTGTCCAGAGGCGAAACGACCAACGTCGGGGAGGCGAGCGCTAATCAACAGTGGCAGGTGGATCAGAGGTGCGGACAACGCCGATTGGCGCGGTGAACCAGGAATTGTGCGGGACCGCGCGGGGAAGACGGCGTTCCCCGGCGGTTCCGGCAACCGGATCATCTTTAGTCCCCTCTGCGCTTCATTGACGCGGCATGAATCCTGTCTAAGCTAATACATTGTCACGATACATGCACAGGGTGCGCATTCTCTGTGTCCGATACGTGACTGTGGGGCATCACGACCCGGAGTATTGGCGGTGAGTTGCGCCTGATGAAACAGGCAGGAAGACTAATAATAAAGAGGCGAAAGGGATGAAGTTCATTCGCAACCTGAGCGTGTCCGTTAAGATTACACTGATGGTGTTAATACCCGTGGCGGGCCTATTGTATTTCGCGATGAGTTCAGTCATCGCGAACTATCAGACCTCCCAGTCGATGTATCAGGTGGAGGCGGGAATTCAGGCCAGCTCCCTGGCGGGAGAGGTGATCCACTTGGCGCAGGTGGAGCGAGGCCTGACCGCAGGCTTTCTGGGCTCCAAGGGCGTGGCATTCGGTGCTGAGCTGAATCGCGCGCAAAGCCAACTGGACACCGCGCTGGAGCAACTGCGCGGCTTTGTGGCGGAGCAGGAAGCGCGGCTCGCGGCCGTCGGACTCCGGGATCACCTGACAGCCCGTCTCGGGCAGTTGGCACGGCTGCCGGATATACGACGGGCCGTGCGCCAGCAGACGGTGCCTGCGCCCGAGGCGACCGCCTTCTATACCGACGTCATCGGCAATCTGCTGGATGGCATTGATTTGATGGCGATCAGGTCGACGGATGCCCGGCTCACCGTGGACCTGGTGTCCTATATTACCTTCCTGCGCATGAAGGAGCTGGCGGGCCAGGAGCGGGCAGTCCTCAACAGCGCATTTGCCCAGAGCCGTATCAGCCCTGCGGCGTTTCGTCAGTTCATCGGCTTAATAGCGGGGCAGGAGCGTTACCGCAGAACCTTTGAATTATATGTCGATCCAGCGCTGGTTCGTGTTCTGAACGAGCGGCTGGTCGGTGACGTGGTGAGTGAGACCCAGAGCATGCGGCAAGTGGTGCTGGAGCGGGCCGACAGCGGCGACTTCGGTATTGATCCGGCGCATTGGTTCCGCCTGCAATCGCAAAAGATCGATCTCATGAAGTCGATCGAACAAGAACAAGCCAACCATGTCCTGGCCCTGGCAAGCGACGCCTATGGCACGGCCTGGAACCAATTCCTGTCGGCCCTTTTGATCGCCACCTTGCTGACGGGATTGGTTACGGTGTTGGCCTGGATCATCGTGACCAATATCCTGACGGCCCTGCACCAGGCCATGCACGTGGTCGAGCGGGTTTCTGGCGGAGACCTCAGCGTACGGATCGAAACGGACCAGAAAGATGAGTTCGGTCGCATGCTTGAGGGGTTGAAGCAACTCGTGGAGCGGCTGGGGCATACCGTTGCCAACGTCCTGACAACCTCCAGCAGCATGACGCAGGCCGCCGACCATGTCAGCGCCTCGGCCCAGACATTGAGCGAGGGGGCCTCGGAACAGGCTGCCAGTGTCGAGGAAACCAGCGCGGCCATGGAACAGATGACGGCGTCCATCCAGCAGAATTCGGAAAACGCCAGCATTACCGACACGATTGCCACCCGCTCGGCGCAGGAAGCGGAAGAGGGCGGACAAGCCGTGGAAGAAACGCTTGCGGCCATGCGAAGGATCGCCAATAAGATCGAGATTATCGAGGACATCGCGTACCAGACCAATCTGCTGGCGTTGAACGCGGCGATCGAGGCGGCGCGCGCGGGTGACCAGGGCAAGGGCTTTGCCGTGGTGGCGGCGGAGGTTCGCAAGCTGGCCGAGCGTAGTCAGGCCTCGGCCAAGGAGATTGTCGCGGAGGCGGACATCAGTGTTTCCATCGCGCAGCGAGCCGGTGAGGTTCTGAGCCAAATGCTGCCCAATATCCGCAAAACCGCGGACCTGGTCCAAGAGATCACTGCGGCATCGGCCGAACAGGCCCGTGGGGTCGAGCAGGTTAACGCGGCAACCGACCAGCTCAACCTGGTGGCGTCCGACTCGGCGGCGGCTGCGGAAGAGTTGGCGGCAACCTCCGAAGAGTTGAGCGGCCATGCGGGCCATCTGCAGGAGCTGTTGCAGTTTTTCAAGGTTGATGAGCGCTTTGCGGTAGAGCCCGACTGGGATAATAGGACCGGTACAGCCGGCTCCGGGGGCAGCTTTGGCGCGCGTTGATGCCGATGGTTCTGGCACGCCTTGAGCTTCTTGAGCTGCGTCAAGGCGTCTCCTCGTGTAAATTAAAGCTTCGCGCCAATTAGAGCTTTGCGTCAATTAGAGC
>CAYXVO010000154.1:4659-6984 GCA_964467875.1 uncultured Pseudomonadales bacterium
TTGCGTCAATTAGAGCAATACCATGCGTCAGCCAGGGCTGAGTTCAGCCGACTGTATTTTTCTGAGGCCCGGTGAATTTTGGTTTGGGACCGCGCCCGCGCGGCTCCAGACCATCCTGGGCTCCTGTATCACCATCACTCTGTGGCATCCAGGGCGCAAGATTGGCGGCATGTGTCATTACATGTTGCCGGAGACGCGCTTGCGACTTTCACCCCAGCAATTGTCATCCCAGCAATTGTCATCCTTACCCTCTGGCCGGACCGCGGGCGAGGCCATGGCGCTGTTTCTGCAGGCCATCCATCAGCATCACACCGGTCCCGGCGACTATGAGGTCAAGCTGTTTGGCGGCGCCTCGTTCTTTCCCAGTGTGCAGAGCGCCTCGTTGAAACATCCGGTGTCGGTTCAGAACGTGGCGGCGGCACGCCAGCTTTTAAGGGAGCATGAGTTTCGGATTCTTCGGGAAAGTGTTGGCGGGCGCGTATCCCGCAAGCTTGTCTTCGATCTCGGCACTGGCGACACCTGGCTTAGCATGGGCGCTCCGCAGCCCTAGCCATCGGCACGTGGTTCGATTCGCCGGCGACCGCCTCTATCAGCGGCTACAGACCGCAGACCAGGAACCACAGGCTACACAGGCTTCCACAACTGCTGAAATCTCAGAATGGCGCTCGCGATCTGCGGTAAGGGCAGAATATGCGCGGCGGCATCGCGTTTGATGGCTTCCTTGGGCATGCCGAACACGACGCAGGTTTCCTCGTCCTGGGCAAAGGTGAGGGCGCCGGCCTGACGCATCTTGAGCAGGCCTTCGGCGCCGTCGTCGCCCATGCCGGTCAGGATAATACCCAAGGCGTTCATGCCGGCATGGTTGGCGGCGGAGCGGAACAGGACATCCACGGACGGTTTGTGACGATTGACCGGCGGGCCATCGCGAACGTCCACCACGTATTGGGCACCGTTGCGCTTGACCTGCATGTGACGTCCGCCTGGGGCGATCAACGCCAGGCCTTGGCGGATGCGGTCGCCGTTCACCGCCTCGCGCACCTCGATTTGGCAGATCCGGTTCAAGCGTTCGGCAAAGGCGGCGGTAAACTTTTCCGGCATATGCTGGACAATGGCAATGCCGGGGGCGGTGTTGGGCAAGGCGGTCAATACGGCTTCCAGGGCCTGCGTGCCGCCGGTGGAAGCGCCGATGGCCACCACCCGCTCCGTGGTCAGTTGCAGCTTGGTGGCGTGCGTCTCGGGAAAGTCCGCCAGGCGAATCTTGGGTGCCACGTCCGCTGGGGCTGGCGCTGTTCGTAATTTATGCAGGCGTGCCAGGGCGGCGGAGTGGATGGCATCGATCAGGCGGCGGCGTTCCTCCACCAGGAAGTTCTTTAGCCCCACCTTGGGTTTGGTAATGAGCTCCACGGCACCGGCATTGAGGGCATCCACGCAGACGGTCGCACCTTCCTGGGTCAGCGTGGAGCAAATAATGACTGGCGTGGGTCGTTCCGCCATGATCTTGCGCAGGAAGGTAATACCATCCATGCGCGGCATCTCGATATCCAGCACAATCACATCGGGCCACTGCTTTTCCATTTTCTGCAGCGCGAACAGGGGATCAGCGGCGGTGCCGATCACACGGATGTCCGGCGCGTCGGCCAGCAGGTCGGAGAGGACCTGCCGCACCACGGCGGAATCGTCGACGATGAAGACCTGAATCGGAGTCCGTGCTGACATGCGAGTTACGACTCCGCGGCGGATTAGTGGGGCGTTTTCTGGTAGATGGACGGCTTGCGCATGGCCAGGTGCCGGCCCAAGCCGTGCAGTGATTCCGAATGGCCGACAATCAGGTAGCCACCTGGATTGAGGCTTTGTTCCATGCGGGCAATCAAGCGCTGCTTGGTTTCGGCGTTGAAGTAGATCATCACATTGCGCACAAAGATCACATCGAAGCTTCCGATCCGGTCAAACGTGGTCTGAAGATTGAACTGCTGGAAGCTGATCCGGCTCTTTAGCTTGGGATCGATCATCATCAAGCCGGCTTTCGAGCGTACGCCCTTGAGGCAGTAGCGCTCCCGAAAGTGTGGCGGAATCTTGTCGGCGGCGCTGATGTCGTAAAGACCGCTGCGGGCGGTTTCCAGCACACTGGTGTTGATATCGGTGGCGAGAATGCTCCAATCGCCATCGGGCAGGACCTCCGACAGGACCATGGCCAGGGTGTAGGGTTCCGCGCCGGTCGAGCAGGCCGCACTCCAGATGCGCAGTGGCCGGCTTCTCAGCGCGGGCACGATGTGCTGCGCCAGGTAGTCAAAATGGGCGGATTCCCGAAAGAAGTAGGTCTCGTTG
>CAYXVO010000155.1:0-1932 GCA_964467875.1 uncultured Pseudomonadales bacterium
TTTTGCAGGTGGATACCCGCAACATTCTCTTTATATGTGGTGGCGCCTTCGCAGGCCTCGACAAAATTATCCGAGATCGCTCGGAAAAGAGCAGTATTGGATTTTCCGCAGTCGTTAAGAGCAAGGATGACAGCAAATCTGTCGGTCAGACGCTTAAGGATGTGGAAACCGAGGACCTTATCAGATATGGCCTTATTCCAGAGTTTGTCGGTCGCTTGCCGGTCATAGCGACCCTGGGTGAACTCGACGAAGACGCGCTGATCAAAATCTTGACAGAGCCTCGCAACGCCCTGACGAAACAGTATGGAAAACTGTTTGAAATGGAAGGCGTCGAGATCGATTTCCGTGAAGATGCGCTGCGCGCCGTTGCCAAAAAGGCGATGGAGCGGAAAACCGGTGCTCGTGGTCTGCGCTCGATTCTTGAGGGTGTGCTCATGGATACCATGTATTCAGTGCCATCCGAGCAGCACATCGCGAAAGTCGTGATTGATGAGAGCGTAATCCGGGGAGACTCGGACCCGATCAAGATCTACGAAAACACCGAGCAGCCCGCGAGGGCGCTTCCGGAAAGTCGGTAACCGGGAAGAAGAGGGTCTAAAAGACCCTTTTTTTTCGTCTGGTGAACACCGGTTGGTTGGAAATCAATGCGAAGTCCCCATAACCTATGGAGAGGTTGGGCGCGTGCCGACTGCCCGCTTGTCTGCTCTATAATTTGTTCAGCGTCTAATTTGCTCATGTGAATGGTTTGTTCATGTACCTGGGTGCATGAATGTTCATACATTCGGATCGTGACAGGGGGATCGTGGCATGCAGATTGTAAGCGCTGGATCGCACCAGGTAGATCGCACTTCGTCGATTACATCTAGTCGATCACATCTAGTAGATCGCGCCAGTTTGATTGCTGGACCGAACGGTTAAAGGCTCCACAGAGATCCTCCATCACGACAATAACCTTTTCGATGGAGTGGTCGCACTCAGTACCCGGTTGTGACGAGTGGCAATCGGGAGTGACTTTGCAAAAACGGGGTATTTGTATGACTAAGACTGGGAGCGAGGGCATGTCTGCCCAATTCGAGATTCCATTGTTGCCGCTACGGGACGTAGTGGTGTTTCCCCACATGGTGATCCCGTTGTTCGTAGGCCGTGATAAGTCTATTCAGGCACTCGAATCCGCCATGCGTAACGACAAGGAAATTCTGTTGGTTGCCCAGCGCAACCCGGCCGATGAGGATCCTGGTGTGGAAGGGATCTACCGCATCGGAACGGTGTCGACGGTTCTTCAGATGCTTAAGCTGCCAGACGGCACTGTAAAAGTGCTGGTAGAAGGCAGCTATCGGGTTGCAATTGAAGACGTCTATTCAGGCGATTACCACAGCGCCATTGTGACCGACTTTCCCGATGAGGTGCCTGCCGAGCGTGAGGGCGAGATTCTGGTGCGCTCTCTGTTGTCCCTGTTTGAGCAGTACGTGAAACTGAGCAAAAAGGTGCCGAGTGAGCTGGTGACGTCCATGTCTGGTATCGCTGATCCCGGGCGGCTGGCGGATACCATGGCCGCCCATCTCGAGCTTCGTCTGGATGCCAAACAGGAGTTGTTGGAGAAGATCTCGGTTGCCGAGCGTGTTGAATCACTCATGGCGAAGCTCGAAGGCGAGATCGATCTGCTGCAGGTAGAGCGCCGCATTCGCGGTCGCGTTAAGAAGCAGATGGAGAAGAGTCAGCGCGAGTATTACCTGAATGAGCAGATGAAGGCCATCCAGAAGGAAATGGGTGACCTTGGGGATAACCCCAGTGATGTGGAAGAGCTTGATAAGCGGATCAAGGCTGCGGGCATGCCGGAAGAAGCACGCAAGAAAGCCGAGGCCGAACTGAGCAAACTGAAGATGATGTCGCCGATGTCTGCGGAGGCAACCGTCGTTCGTAGCTACATCGACT
>CAYXVO010000155.1:1942-6960 GCA_964467875.1 uncultured Pseudomonadales bacterium
TGGAAAAAGAAAAGCAAGGTTCGCCATGATCTTGAGAAGGCGCGCGAAATTCTCGACGAAGACCACTTTGGACTTCAGGAGGTCAAGGACCGGATTCTCGAATATCTGGCCGTTCAAGGGCGTGTCAAGAAGCTGAAGGGGCCCGTGCTGTGCCTGGTGGGGCCGCCGGGTGTTGGTAAAACCTCCCTGGGCAAATCCATTGCCAAGGCCACCAATCGACAGTACACGCGCATGGCCTTGGGTGGCGTCCGTGATGAAGCCGAGATTCGGGGCCATCGACGCACCTACATTGGCTCGCTACCGGGTAAGTTACTGCAGAAGCTCAGTAAGGTGGGGGTGCGTAATCCGCTGTTCCTGCTCGACGAGATTGACAAGATGGGGATGGACAACCGCGGCGATCCTGCATCTGCGCTGCTGGAAGTTCTGGATCCCGAGCAAAACCATACCTTTAACGATCATTACCTGGAGGTGGACTACGATCTGTCGGATGTCATGTTCGTCTGTACATCCAACTCAATGAATATACCGGCGCCGCTACTGGATCGGATGGAGATCATCCGCATTGCCGGTTATACGGAAGACGAGAAGGTCAATATTGCACTGCGTTATCTGATTCCAAAGCAGGTCGAGGCCAACGGTCTCAAGCCTGCCGAGCTGGAAGTGGGGGAGGATGTGGTGCGGGACATCATCCGCTATTACACGCGGGAGGCCGGTGTGCGTGGCTTGGAGCGTGAGGTGGCGAAGGTTTGTCGCAAAGTGGTCAAAAACCTCACGTTGAATCCGACAGGACCTAAGTCGGTACAGGTCACGCCGGACATGCTCGAAGACTATCTTGGTGTTCGTAAGTTCAGTTTCGGTCGTGCCAGCGAGGAGAATCGCATCGGCCTCGTGACCGGGTTGGCCTGGACTTCCGTTGGCGGGGAGTTGTTGACTATCGAGTCCGCCACGATCCCAGGCAAGGGGCGCGTAATCAAGACCGGCTCCTTGGGGGACGTCATGCAGGAGTCAATCCAGGCTGCGTTAACCGTGGTTCGCGGGCGCTCGGCAGTGCTTGGGATTGAAAAGGATTTTCAGGATAAGAACGACATCCATATCCACGTGCCGGAGGGCGCTACACCCAAGGACGGCCCAAGCGCGGGTATCGCCATGGTGACGGCGCTGGTATCGACCCTGACGGGGGCTCCGGTGCGCTCTGATGTGGCGATGACCGGAGAAATCACGCTTCGTGGCGAAGTGCTGGCGATCGGTGGACTGAAGGAGAAGCTGCTTGCAGCTCACCGGGGCGGAATTCGTACCGTGGTGATTCCAGAGGAAAATCGCCGTGATTTGCGCGATATTCCGGATAACATTAAGGCGGATCTTGCCATTAAACCGGTCAAATGGATTGATGAGGTGCTCGAAATTGCACTGGAATATGTGCCTACGCCAAAAAGCGCTGCCAGTGGATCTGAGAAGGAAGGGAAGCAAATTAGTGGCAATGGACCGGAAGCGGGAGAGGGCGGTGACCGGATCAATACGCATTGATCCGGTCACCGCGCTTGACAGGGTTTCAGGCCTGTTGGTATAAATGAGGCCGTGTCCGGCGCCAGATAAGGGCTGCCGGGCATCGGGGGTTAAAAGAACAAAGCAATAAGACAAAACAGATTTGCTCGCGCTCTCTTCTCTTTTTGTCGGTGTGGCTCAAAGCCTGTTCCTTTGTCACCTTTTTAAAATCCAAACGAAATGACCTAAGGGGTTTAGTGTGAATAAGTCCGAACTAATCGATGCCATCGCTGCATCAGCAGACATTTCCAAAGCCGCCGCAGGGCGCGCTCTGGACTCTATGGTTGAGGCGATTACCGGTGCGCTGAAGAATGGTGACCAAGTCACGCTAATCGGCTTTGGTACGTTCGCAGTTAAAGAACGTGCGGCGCGTAGTGGTCGTAATCCGCAGACCGGTGCGACGATCAAGATCGAAGCCGCAAAAGTGCCTAGCTTTAAAGCAGGTAAAGCACTGAAAGACGCAGTAAACTAAGCGTAACGCGATCTTTCACGAAAGGTCGCACACAGGTTTTGGAGCGGTAGTTCAGTTGGTTAGAATACCGGCCTGTCACGCCGGGGGTCGCGGGTTCGAGCCCCGTCCGCTCCGCCAGCTATACGGAGGCGCAACCTGGTTGCGCCTTTTTTGTGTTTGCTACCGTAATCATCCGCCCAGGTCCTGAGTGCAATGATCTGGGTTGGTATAAAGGCTGGATGCCAGTTGGCCAGCCATTGGTATTGCTTGATGTGGGGATCGCATGCTTCAGAACATCAGAGATAATGCACAGGGCACTATCGCTAAAGTTATCGTTTTTCTCATCGCAGTGACCTTCGCCCTGTTTGGTGTGGAAAGTATTGTGGGCGGATTTCAGGGCGAGCCGGAAGTGGCTTCCGTGAACGGAGAAAGCATTACCGAATCTGAGTTTGCGCGAGCCGTTGATCAGCGTCGCCGCCAGGTTTTGAGTCAAATGGGAGCGAACGCCGATCCCACCATGATCGATGATGCCTTGTTAAGGCAATCCGTGCTGGCGTCCTTAATCGAGCAGCAGGTTATGTTGCAGGCCGCCAAAGACAAAGGGCTGGTCATTTCGCCGGCACTGGTTGATCAATATATCCGATCTGTTCCCGCATTTCAGGTTGATGGACAATTCAATCGGGAGGCCTACGCCAATACCCTGCGCAGTGTTGGTATGCCGCCAACAGAGTTTCGCAAGGCAATTGAGCAGGATCTGTTGCTGCAGCAGGATCGTGAAGCTGTACGGATGACGTCTTTTGTAATGCCCAAGGAAATCGAGCAGTTGGTCCAGCTTGATCGTCAGACGCGTGATTTCTCCTATGTTTCGATTCCGGCCGACCGCTTTGCTGATGAGGTGAGTGTGTCCGAGGATGAAATCAAGGCTTTCTACCAAGCCAATCCTGATAACTTCCGTCTGCCGGAGCGGGTTGTGGTGGAGTACCTTGAGCTCAACAAGTCCTCCTTGGTTGATCAGGTAAATGTCAGTGAAGAGGCGCTTCGCCAGCGTTATGAGCAGGATGTGGCGCAGGCACAGACGCAGGAAGAGCGTAAAGCCTCCCATATTCTGATTGAAATCGGTGATGAACAATCCGAGCAGCAGGCTCTTGCCAAGGTTCAGGAGATCCAGAAGGAGCTTCAGGGCGGTGCGGAGTTTGGCGCGTTGGCGGAAAAATACTCTCAAGACGTTGGTTCGGCGAACGCCGGAGGTGACTTGGGGTATGCAACGGAAGGGGTGTTTGTTCCAGAGTTTGAAGAGGTGCTCTTCAGTCTCAAGCCCGGTGAGGTTTCAGAGCCTGTGAAGACAGACTTTGGGTATCACCTGATTAAACTGAATGATATTCGTGCCCGTGAAATGCCCAGCTTTGAAGAAATGAAGGATCAGCTCACGGCTACGTTGAAGGAAGAGCAGGCAGACGCGCTGTATTTGGACAAGCTGGAGCAGTTGGCGGATGTGAGTTATGCCGCATCTGATCTTGAGGAGCCAGCCTCACAACTTGATCTCGAAGCGAAGGAATCTCCGGTCCTCTCTCGCCAAGGAAGCAATCCGGGCGTATTTTCCAATCCGCGGGTTCTGCAGTTGGCTTTTTCTGAGGATCTTAGAGAAGGCCATAATAGTGAAGTTGTTGAGCTGGGAGCGGGGCGGGCAATGGTGTTGCGCTTGAAGCAATATTTCGAGCCAGAAGTACAGCCCTTGGCGGCGGTGCAGGACCAGATCAAGCACACCTTGACTGCGCAGAAAGCGCTTGAGCAGGCGAGTCGAGTTGGCGGTGAGCTGTTGGCTGAACTCCAGGGTGGGGCCACGTTAGAGCAGGTTGCCGAGAAGGCGGATCTTGAGGTGAGAAAGGTGGAAGATGTTCGCCGCGGTCACGCAGGAATTTCGCCGGAAGTTCTGCAGAAGGCTTTTTCAATGCCGCAGCCTTCGTCCGATACCGAGCAGGGTGGCAAGCCGGCGGTGCAGGGCTTTGCCATGGCAGACGGATCCTTTACGTTGATCGCGCTATCGGAGGTAACGCCCGGTAATTTGGCGAGTTTCAAAGATGCTGAGCGCGAAACGATTACCGACATGATCCGTCAGAACGAAGGCGGACGGGAGTATGCGCTGAAGGCGGAGTTGCTTCGCGAACAGGCGGAAATCGATCGCAGCTAAAGGCAATTTAGAGTTTCTCTGGGCCGTCTTTGACGGCCCTTTTTTGTGCCTAAATATCGCTTATGTTCCTAAATTATCAGGGAATGATAGCTTGGTAAGATTTGAGTACTAGTTATCTTTCACTATTTGCCAATTCCTGTATCGTAGCCTCGTCAGTCGGTTTACCAACCGTTACAGAAAATCACTGTTACGACACATAAAATGCGCCCCCGGCACATGTTGTGCTTCGCGTAAAGCAAACAGGTTTCATGCATGTTTTTAATCCTGGCTGGATCACTGTTGACGTTTCACATCGCCAATGAGGCGGTGGTCGTCGAACCTCATGAAAAAGGGGTGGTGATTTATGAGCAAGCTATCAAGAACGGCGTAGCGTATATCCGTGAAGATGCCGTTGTCGAGCCAGCCAAGGAACAGCAGTTTCGTAATATCGTCCGTCAGGCTTATGACTACAGTTGTGGGTCCGCGGCGCTGACCACGGTGCTGGAGCATTATCTGGGACGTACCTTCGGAGAGCGCCAGATTATGGAGGGGCTCCTTCATTATGGTGACGCCGAACGCATCGTCCAGCAGCGTGGATTTTCCATGCTTGATTTTAAAAAGCTGGTGACGGCGTTGGGGTATCCCTCTGGCGGTTTCCGGGCTGAAATCGAAGACCTGGCAGAGCTCGACCACCCTGCGATCGTTCCGATCAATTACGCAGGGTTCAAGCATTTTGTAGTCGTGCGAGAGGTTCGGGATGGTCGGGTGTTTGTTGCCGACCCCGCCATGGGCAACATCAGTTTCACAATTCCTTTATTTGAGGAACACTGGGACCAGAATGTTCTTTTTGTTGTCTTT
>CAYXVO010000156.1:0-3374 GCA_964467875.1 uncultured Pseudomonadales bacterium
CGCTCCGGGCCCGGGCGTATTCGGCTTGTGAGAGGGGTTTGGCAATGGCCGGCAGGGCATCGCGGGTCATGCTTTCAACCCGGTCCCGAAAGGCATTGACCTTCAGGGTCAAGCCGCGGCTGTGGCTGTACAGCTCCAGAGACTGACCGCTGCGCTCGGCGCGCTTTTGCAGCGGGGCCAGGCGCCGTTGCAGTGCCTCCAGCCAGAGCTCTCCGGCAGCCCGGTGCTCTGGGGAATCGCCAAACCCGGAGCTGTCGAGGGCGACGTACAGCATCGCCCGGGGCGTGTCGCCCATCCGGTTGAAGGCGTGCCAAAGCTGAACCCGTTCGCTTTCGTACACCAGCGCTGGGCGCTCGGCATTGGCTTGCCGGCTGACTCTCAGATCCTTGGGCAGCGCGGTGGCAACTTCGGCCAGGGCAAGCTCGTCCATAGGCTCCTGGGTCAACCATTGCTCCAGTTGTTCGGCCGGAATTGGATGCAATCCATACTGGGTGCCGAAGTCGGCGGAGGTTTGGTCGGTCCTGGCGTTGTGATGGGCCAGAATGATCAACGCATTGTGGGGGGTGAGTGCGGCCAACGCATGGTGCAAACGTTCAGCGTTATAAGGTGCGGCGGTGAATTCGCCGCGACGGATGTCCTGCGTCGCATAGTCCCGTTGTTGGCGCAAAAGTTCCTTGGCAAAGTCACCGGCTTCCCCTTTGTAGGGCATGAATTCCTGCACCGCGAGCAGACTGCGAAAGGATTCATAGAGTTCAGGATCGACGGCCCGTTCCCGTAGCGTGGCGAGGGCGGCAAAGACCTTTTGCAATACCCGATCAGGATTGGCCACACCCTGGTTCGTCAAGGCCAGGGCCAGCGACAAAGTCTGCTGGCCACCCAGGTTGAGGCCAGACTGCAGGCTCAGCTGATGGATGTCGCCCTGGCTCTTCAGCAGCGCCTGCAGCGAACCCGGTCCCTGGTGTTCCAGGGCATAACGTAGGTACTCAACCGGCTTATAGCGACTTGTCTCGAGATCCTCTGGCAGAGGAAACAGTAGGTTCAGGGTCGGGCCTTCACCCCTGGTGCGTATTTCAATGCGGGCTGGCAGCTTGGCGCTCTGTAACAGGGGTGCCGTGACGGGGGCGGGCACACTGCTGCTCTGCACGGAGCTGCTTTTCTGCAAGGAGTTGCTGCTCTGCAAGGAACTGCCGTTCTGCACGGAACTGCCGTTCTGCATGGATGAGAACGACGAGCGAACCATGGATTCCAGCTCATTCAGACTCTGGCTGCCTACCACCACAAGACGCATTTGGTCCGGCGTATAGTGCGCCTTCATGAAATTCCGGGCAGCGGCATGCAGCTCGGTTGCGGAAACATGCCCCAGACTCGCTGTGCTGCCTGCGGCGAATTTGCGGAAGGGATGATCGGCTTGTGTTATGGATTTGAGTGCTTCGCGGTAGCGCCACAAGGTCTTTCGCTTGACCAGGGCGAACTCTTCGTCGACCACCTTGACCTCATTGGCAATGGCTTTGGCGTCGAACCGGGGGGCTGCGAGCAAGTGGCCAAAGCGACTCAGTGCTTCTGGCAGGGCCTCGGTATCCAAACTCAGTTGGTAGCGGGTGAACTCATAGCTGGTTTGACCATTCTGCTTGCCACCGTGGCGAGCCACAAACTCACGCAGGCGCCCGTCGGGCTGAACACTGTCGCCAAGCAGGAGGGCGTGCTCGATCAGGTGGGCGAGTCCGCCGAGGTGTGTGGGATCAGCAAAGCTGCCGACTTCGACCTCCAGTGCTAGCGCACCTTGGCGGGTTTTGGCATCAGACACCAGGGTAGCTTCAAGGCCATTGTCGAGAACCAGATGGCGATAATCACGATGGTCAAATGGCGGCTTGGCAATGGCAAAAGCCCAGGAGGCTGCCAGACAGAGGCACAAAGCAAGACTCAGGCGCCCAAGGCGAGCGCGGAACAGGACAAAGAGTTGGGACATAGGCTCTTGGTTTGTCTCTTGGTGTTGTCTAGTGGCAGGGGGACTTCGTTACCCTAGTCTGTCTACGACAGCACTAGCAATGGCGGGTGGAGCCTAAGTCTCTGATATTGTGTAAAAAAATGTAATCAGACTGTCGCGCGAAGGCGACTGGTGTCGGAAAGAGGGGGGGGATGCTTTTACTTATCAATGTGTTGACGGCGTCGTTTGAGGGCGACGCCCAGACAAATCAGGCTGTCATCTTAGCGCCGCGAGTGCCATTGGCGGCACTCGGGTGCTGTAGGTAGGCGAAAACTTAGGCCATCAATGCCTTGGCTTCGGCGGCCCACTTATCGGAGTTTTTGACGCGTCCAATCTCATCCAGGGCCTTCTGGTCAGCCGCGCCGGGATTGGCAATCTGGGTATAGCGGGTAATGCCGGCGCTATTCAGCTTCTTGGCCAGAGCCGGACCCACGCCCGTGAGTTTGGTCAGGTCGTCGACTTTGCCCGCGCTGGCCTTGTCCGTGCTCTTGCTGGCGGCTGCCTTGGGCTTGGCGGCTGCTTTTGGCTTTGCAGCGGTCTTGGGCGCGGTAGCCGCTTTGGGTTTGGCAACTGCTTTGGCAGGAGCTTTGGCCGCCGCGGATTTTGCGGGAGCAGCTTTTGCAGGTGCTGCTTTCGCAGGTGCCGCTTTTGCAGAACTGGATTGGGCTGCAGCTGCGGGCTGTGTTGCTTTGGCCGTGCCGGCTGACTTCTTGAGCGGTGGAATGGCGCTGCCCAGTTTTTCTGACACTACTTCCTGCAGGGAAGAAAGTTCGCCGAGAACGCGCTGGTATTCGCCCTGAATCTTTTTCAGTTCGCGGTCCCGCAGATCTTCGATATCCGTGAGGAATTTTTTCAGCGGTTCGCGAATCTGCTTTTGCAGTTCTTCGGCCTGTTTGGAGAAATCACCAACAATATCGTGAAGCTGCTCGGAGGCCTTCTGGATTTCCTGGGAAATCAAGCCGCCGATTTTGTCGATATTTTTCATTACTACGCTTTTCTTCTCTTTCTTTGCCATGAAATTACTCCAGTCCGAGGCACCAGTAACGCGTTCAGTTGTGTAGCCTAAGTTCAAATGCTGAACATGACAAGCAATCATGAGAAGAAGGTCACGGGAGACGAGGCTTTGCGGCGGGGGATTGATCGAGTCACCAGCACCAGAAGTCCGGCTGGCAACGCCGGATTCCTGGTGCTTTTTTCTATATTCAACAGCTTGTCTGCATGCAACTGTTTGTCTACATGCAAGAGTGTGGACGGAGCCGTTTAGAGCGTGGAATTGATCATTTCATAGAACAGGTTTCTTGGCTTCTTGAAATCTGCTGTCAGATCCCGTTCCACGGAGCTGGTCATGGGCTGGCTTCTGTCCATGACGGAATTGATGAACTGACCCAGT
>CAYXVO010000156.1:3384-6931 GCA_964467875.1 uncultured Pseudomonadales bacterium
TCCTGAATATCGCTCCCGTTAAACTCAACGATGGTCGTGCAATGGCTGTCGTTAAGTGATCGGTAGTTGGGGACATAGTAGGCCCAGTTTGCCAATTCAGGACGATCCAGTTCCTCCATCAGATTCTCCGTATCCTGCTGCCATTTGGCCAGGATCTTCTGTTTACGCTTCTCCGGGTCCAGCTCGCTGACGATGTCGTCATAGAAGCGTTCGTAGGAATAAATCGAATAGTTATAGTCCTGATAGAAGTGTGTGTGGGCCAGGCGGTCATCGGGATAGGTCGCGGCCAGCGCCTGATAGATGGTTCCCAGGTTATCGGCGGAGAAGTGGGGAATGCGGTTGGCCATGCGCTGAATGAGGGGATCCAAGCCCCAGGCCTCGCGAATCCGCTGATGCAGTGGATAGGACGGATCCTCACTGGTCGACGCGTTGAAAATGGGGCCGGAGTCGTTGATCAGATAGCTCTGGCTGGGGGCCAGGCTGTCCCGCAGGAAATGATAGTTGACCAGTGATCCGGTGCCACCGGCACTGCAACCGGTGGTGACCATCTGGGCTGGCTGCTGCATATTGTCCCGCAACCAGCTGATGACCGCGCGGACGTTGGCGAAGCCACGATGGTGCCATGTCAGCGGTGGATTCTCGCCGGTGGGATCATCGTAAACGACGGTGTTGTCACCGGCATAGATGTCGCCAGTACAGTAGGGAATGAACACCTTGTTCCACTGTTGCGCCTCAAAGTTGTCGGCATAGTGGACACGGGCGATGAATGGCGTGAGCAGGTTGATGTCGACTTTTTGAATATAGTTATCGGGGATGCCGTTAGGATTGCGGGCTCCGCGGATGCCGGTCTGACCGGTGCAGCTGGCATAGTCCCAGCAGGCACCGCCGGGTTCCAGGTTAACGGTGAGATTTCGGTTGTCGGCCACGCGGCGGAAATAGAATTTGAACGGGGTGCCGTTGCCACAGATTGCGCCTGTCGACGGATGCAGTTTGATCTCCTGCCATTTCCCAAACAGGTTCGGCTTATAGCCATCCTTGAAGTTTGCGGGATTGGTGATGAGCGGGTAATCGCCCTCACGTTCCTGGGGGGTAACAGGACGGTCTGCCTTGGGGGGCTTGAGCAGGTTGATGAAGGTTTCCCAGCCGTTGTACCAGCCTTCTGGCTGTGCGGCGAGGGCGGGCGCGGTGAGGCTGGCCAGAAGGGCGCCGACAATAAGCTTTTTCATAGGATTGATTCCCTGAGGTTTGTTGTTTTTGTTAGTCGCGGGCGCCATCGGCCCGGGCTGTACGTTGCCTATACAGTCTGCTTCGACTGTACGTGGTTAGCTGTGCGTTGGACAATGCGCGAACTGAGGAGGGGGTCTCAATTATCCGAACCGGTTGTACGTGCTTGATAATAAAAGGCCATTACTAACCGGTGGTGGCCATTTATAACTGGGTTGGCGTTTATGGACATGGATGGTCATCCGGCATGCCGGGCATCGGAACTTGAGCTGGCGAACGGATCCGTACAGTCCGCTAACCCTGTGCAGGCAGGGTGCTGCGGTCGCTGTACCTGAGGAGTTGATGGCACGCGCGACAGAGATAGCGCTGTTGCGCCCGTTGGATACGGTTGTGGCGAATGCTGCTCAGCCAATGTTCCCGTTGCGGGCACGAGCAGTGGTACAGATGCCGAGGGCGGGGGCGTGCAATATCACGGACGTCCATGCGATGACGGACCTGTGGTGCGACCCCCAGGACATCGCGCATCACCGCTTGCCATTCCTGGCCATGGGGTCGGATGCGACGGCCGTACACCAGGCGTGCGACCATGTGGGCCACTTCATGGGGGATAACCTGGCTGAGAAATTCCTGGGGATTTTGCAGTAACAATTGGCTGTTGAAGCGCAGGCGGATTTCTTCCCGGCGCCCCTGGCGGATGAATACGGCTTGGCCGGCGCTTGCGCCTTTCAGGTCAAACCTGATCTCGGGTGGTGCAAACTGGCGGCAGAAGTAGTCACCGGCGCGCCGCAGGCAGGAATCCGCCGATTCCCGTACCTGCCGCTGCAATTCCTGCGGTGATTGTAGCTCCTGGCCAGTATGACGCTCGGTGAACAGATCCAGCATCATTCAATGCTGGGGCCTTCAAGACTGCTGGCCAGCGAATGGGTGACTTGCAGAATGCTTTGGCACATATCCGCATCCAGCACCAGGCGGGCATCGTCCACAATTGCTTCCATGTCTTCCCGGTGGGCGAGATAGCCGTTCTCATCCTGCTGCAGAATCTCATTGATCTGCAGATGCTTGATGAAGTTGCGAAACAGCGTCTTGTCGAAAAACTCCGGCGCATTGAGGCCATAGAGAATCGACATGCGCTGGGCCAGCAGACTGCTCTTCTCCTCCAGTTCGTTCGCCGTCAGCTTGCCCGGTCCCACCCGACGCAGGATGGACATGGCAATGTAGTAGCGCTCCAGGGTTTGCAGCATCATGCGGGACAGGGTGTCGAGCATGACGAATTCGCTGGAACCCGTGGGTGGGCGGGACAGGTGCCCGTCTTCGTGTACCAGCAGGTTGTTGCTGCACATGACATCGATCCAGTGATCGACCAATGGATCGATCTCTTCCTTGCTCCAGTGCATGAAGAGTTCGGAGCGGACATAGGGGTAGATGGAGCCTACCAGATACACCGCATGCGCCCGTGGAATCGTGTTGTTGTTGCGAAACAGACTGGCAATCAGGGCCGGTATCGCGACCAGGTGCTGAACGTTGTTGCGATAGTACGTCAACAGCAAGGCGGTCTGGCCTTCGGCAAAAATGATATCGCCCAGTGGATGCTGCTGGCGTTGGATGAGGCCCATGTCCTTGGTATAGGCCATCCAGTCGGCGGGCTCGCCCTCCGGATAAGACATGACCTTGCTGTAGGGGCTGGTGCGCAATAGCTTGACCAGCATGTCCAGTTGCTGCACCAGGATGCGCTCGTCCATGGACTGGCGTGGCGTGGCGAGTAGTAACAGGGCGGTCAGGTTCACCGGGTTGATCGCGGCCGCGTCGTTGAGGTGAATGGCGATCCGCTCGGCGAGACGATCCACCACGGTGTTGAGCCAGGCCGGGCGATACTCCGCGTCGTATGCCTGTTCGCGCCACTGGGGCTGCTCCTGATCCAGGAACTGCGCCAAAAAGATCGGCTCGCCGAAATTGACGGTGACCTGGCCAAAGCGGTTGCGCAGGTTGCCCAGGGTCTTGAACAGGCCAAATACCGATTCCTTTTCCTTTTTCTTGCCGCGCAGCTCGCCCAGATAGGTGTTCTCTTCCAGGATCTTTTCATAACCCACGTAGACCGGGACGAAAACGATGGGCTTGCGATGATCCCGCAGAAAACTGCGCAGGGTCATGGAGATCATGCCACCCTTGGGCGGCAGCGTGCGGCCGGTCCGGCTGCGGCCGCCTTCGACGAAATACTCCAACGAATAGCCGCGGGTCAGCATCGAGTGCATGTACTCGTTGAACACGGCGGAATACAGCTTGTTGTCGCGGAAGCTGCGGCGCATGAAGAAGGCGCCGCCCCGGC
>CAYXVO010000157.1:0-6909 GCA_964467875.1 uncultured Pseudomonadales bacterium
TCGGAACGGTGGTGACCAGCATGGATTGTTTGGCGTTGGCGGGGCATCCCATGCCGCAGTACCCCAGGTTCCAGCAGCCGACGACATTGCGGGGAATGACCGCCGAGTGCCAGCCCAGCTTCTCGCAGCCACGGGCGAGCAGGGCGTTGTTGGCGTTGGGTGGCACCAGCCAGGGACTGATGTTGAGGCGTTTTTCCCGATCCTCGAACCAGGGCCGCATGGCGTCGGGTGTAAAACCCTTGAGCTTATGGGTCTCGGTCCAGTGGTGCAGGGTTTCGGTGGGCGTGCGGAAACTGGAGGTCCAGTTGACCGTGGTGGAGCCACCCACGATGCGACCTTGCATGATGCTGATGGCGCCGTCCAAGGTGGTTCGGCTCATGGCTTCCTGATATAGGAGGGGGTAGGCGGCGAGTTCATCCATTTTGAAATCGCGCAGGCTCGGCAGGGTGCCTTCCTCCACCATGATGACCCGGAGTCCGGCCTGGGTCAGAATTTCCGCCGTCGTACCGCCGCCAGCACCGGTTCCGATCACCACCACATCCGCTTCATACACCGGCTGCAGATCGGCGCCGGCCGCGTCAATGGCGGACCAGCCGCCGGCCAGGCCTTCGGCAATGATGTCGCGCACGCTCATGCGGAAGTCTCCTGCGAGGTTGAGGCGGTGGAACGAAACTGGGGCAGCGCTTCCAGGGCGTAGGCGGGCGGTCCGGCGTAGCCGGAGCGGGTCCAGTTGCCCTGGCGGCCATATTCGGCCATGACGATGATTTTCACGAGTGCGGCATAGCCATTGTTGAACTGACCAATCCAGCTCTGGCGCCACCCGGTCAGGAAGTGATCGACGCGTTTGGTGTCGGCCTTGTCCCAACTGCTCCATAGGCCCGCGGCGAGGATGCGCGTGGGGGCGAAGGTCAGTAGGTCGAACAGTTTGCGGACTTCGTTGCGATTGGCTTCGCCGATGTTGTATAGGCCAACATCCAGGTCACGGATCAACGACGTGATTTCCGCGCTCCGTGCGGCGGATTCCTCCGGCAGTGCGCCCGCCATGATGGCGGGAACCAATGCACTGAGCAGAGTGACATCGTCGGGTGTGAAAAAGCGGAAACCCGCGCCTGGGAGTGCATCCGCGCGGGCCGGGCCGGTGACGCCGGCAAATCCCGCCGTGCCCAGGCTGGCTGCGGCAAGCGTGCTGGCTAGGCCGAGCTTCATGAAGTCGCGGCGCGATGAAGAAGGCGGCGCGGAGTCTGGCAGTGGTTGCATGCGGCTTCTCTTCAGGACGGTTCGTTATGGTTCCGACAGCCTCTGGTTAACGAATGAAGCGCCAGAAAATGAGGCGATGCAACAGCGAGCCATGAGGCGCGAACATTAGGGGGCCGGTGTAAAAGCGCTGCTTGATGTGCACCGCCTTGACGCAGGATAACGTCTGAAAGCCCTCGAAGCCGTGATAGCGACCGGTACCGGAATGACCCACGCCACCAAACGGCAGGTCATCCTGGGCCACGTGCACCAGGGTGTCGTTGATGCAGACGCCGCCGGAGCGGGTCTGGTCGAGCACGTGGCGCTGCTCGCTCTTGTCGTAGCCGAAGTAATACAGGGCCAATGGGCGCGGGCGTTCGTTGATGTAGGCTAACGCATTGGGCAGGGTCTCGTAGGCGACAACCGGCAGGATCGGGCCGAAGATTTCCTCTCGCATCACCTTCATGTTTTCGGTCACGTCGAGCACCAGGTGAAGCGGCAGCTTAAGGGTACCCTCGCTGAAGTCTTCCTGCGCCGGATTGATCGTGATGATGCGGGCGCCTTTCTCTCGGGCATCGTCCAGGTAGGACTGCAGGCGTGCGCGCTGGCGCTCATCGATAATGCTGGTGAAGTCCCGGTTGTGCTTCAGGGTTGGATAAAAGCGGGTGGCACAGGCCTGGAACTGTTCGACGAATTCGTCGAGGCGTGCCTGCGGGCAGAGGACATAGTCCGGTGCCACACAGGTCTGCCCGGCATTAAAGGCTTTGCCGAAACAGATACGTTCGGCGGCGTCCTTCATGGGCACCGTGGTGGAGACGATGGCGGGCGATTTTCCGCCCAGTTCCAGCGTTACCGGCGTCAGGTTCTCCGCCGCGGCCCGCATGACGTGATGGCCTACCGCCGTGGAGCCGGTAAACAGCAGATGGTCGAACGGCTTGCGGGAAAATTCGATGGCCACATCCGCCGCGCCGGTGATAACCGCCACTTTGTTTTCGCTGAAGGTTTCCCGCAGCATCAGCTTGAGCGCTTCGGTGGTGGCGGGTGTGAATTCCGACATCTTGATCATCGCCCGATTACCGGCTGCCAGGGCGGAGATAAGCGGGCCCAACGCCAGGAACAGGGGATAGTTCCAGGGTGCAATAATGCCCACCACTCCCAATGGCTGGTACTGCACCTCGTTGCGGGCGGGCCAGAACATGGTGCTGACGTGGCGGCGGGAGGGCTTCATCCAGCGCTTCAAATGCTTGAGCGTGTAATTGATGCCCTGCACTGCGGGCATGATCTCTGCCAGCAGGGTTTCATCGCACGAGCGGCTGGAAAAATCAGTGTTGATCGCATCGATCAGACGCGCCTTGTGATTTAATACGGCACGCTTGAGACGGAGCAGGTCATCCTTGCGCTCGGCAAGGCTGGGCGTCATGTGCTGGTTAAACTCATGGCGCTGGTTGTCGAAGATGCGGTGCAGCGCATGGAGAGGATCGGTGTGGTCGGTCAACTGGACGACTTCGGCAACCATGGTTGTAGGCTCCTTTAGAGGCGCGGTGAATGGGCGCTGGGGTTGGAATATAAAGAGGCGCAATCCACCTTGATTATGGGGCTGGCGACGAGTCGGGCAGAGGCGCACATGATTCTATCAACCTCCTGTCGACAATGAGACTATAATTAGAGCTTTCACTCTAATGAGTCAAGAGCCATTTCTTCGCCTTGTCTAGAGGTGCACAGTCCGTGCGTCGCGCGATCGCAGACGCAGTGCACTCGTTTCATCAACTGTTTTCGGTTTCGTCTAGGGGAGTTGCACAAGCTTCATGAAAACTCGCGACAAGATCATCCTGGCCAGTCTTGATCTGTTCAACGAGCGGGGTGAGCGCAATGTGACGACGAATCATATTGCCGCGCACCTGAACATTTCTCCAGGCAACCTTTATTACCACTTTCGCAGCAAGACGGACATCATCTACGAGATCTTCCTCCAGTATGAGTTGCTGGTGGATCATTATCTGCAGTTGCCCGAGGGGCGCCCGCTCACCGTGGACGATCAGCTCTTTTATCTGGAGTCGGTCTTCAGTGGTCTTTGGAGTTACCGCTTTTTGCATCGGGATCTGGAACATTACCTCGACAACGATGAGCGCCTGCGCGCGGACTACCACGCCTTCACGCGGCGCTGTCTGCAGGCTATTCGCCGTATTTTGGACGGATTGCTCGATGCCGGTATCCTGCGCGAAATGGATGACACCCATCTGGCATCCATGGCGCTGAACGTGTGGCTGATCGTGACTTCCTGGATGTCCTTTCTCAAGACCTCCCAGTTCGGTGATGGCCAGACTATCACTCAGGGCCTGCTGAAGCAGGGCGTGTACCAGGTACTGACGCTGGAGGAGCCGTATCTGACACCGGCCTTCGTGAGCGAGGTGATTGCGGTGCAACAGCGCTATTTGCCGCCGTCGTTAGGACGGATGTGCGCGTCCTGACCGTTCGCGGCGATGCATCGTCGGTGCGTTTTTATGTCGAGGCCGAGCCTGAGTGCCAGACCCAGGTGACGAACCCAGGGTCTGTTTCTGTTGCCGTGGCGCCGGCCTGACCGGCATCTATCGTTCGGCGTCTCTTCAGGGTGCGTCCACTGCCGAAGCATTCGCCGCGAGCCCGGCTTCGAACATCCGGTCCAGTTGCTGTCTCACCTCATCGACGCCGGTCTTCTTTAGTGCCGAAAAAAGCATTGGGCGAATGTGGCCGCCCAGCGGTTTGAGTTGTTTTTGCAGGCCCAGCAGTGTTGTTTTGGCGGCACCAAAGTTGAGCTTGTCGGCCTTGGTCAGCAAGACTAAAACCGGCATTTCCGCCGTTGACGACCAGTTCAGCATCATGCGGTCGAACTCGGTCATGGGGTTGCGGATATCCATTACCAGGACCAATCCCCTGAGAGATACTCGATGCTGCAGGTAGTCATTGAGGTGCTCTTGCCAGGTGCGCTGCACATCTTTGGACACCTTGGCGTAACCATAGCCAGGCAGATCCACCAGGCGACATTCCGGGTGGTGCAGCGTGAAAAAGTTCAGCAGTTGGGTGCGCCCCGGCGTCTTGCCGGTGCGGGCCAGTTTGGTGTGCCCGGTAATGGTGTTGAGAGCGCTGGATTTGCCGGCGTTGGAACGGCCGGCAAAGGCAATTTCGCAACCCACGTCCGAAGGGCATTGCTGCAGCGTGGCGGCGCTTTGCAGGAAGCGGGCGGAGTTGTAGGACAGGCTAAAGGGGGTTTCTGGGTTCAAAGAAAGAACTCCTGATTGCGAGCGTGGGGCTTACGACGCCAGGACGAGGCATTGTTCGTACCGGGGGCTTCGACAGCGGGCGCGATCGTGTCGGCCAAAACGGGCGCTTTCGCGCGGGCCGCCCCACGATTCACGTTTGCGGGGATTGATGTATAATATCCCGCGCGTTTTGATCTTGAAACCAAAAACGGGGTTAAGATTGGGCAACTTGCGGGCCGCGACCATATTTTGTCGTGTTTGGGGCCGTTGGACGCACACTTGAACAATGAACCGGGCCGCGAGGTTCGGCAGAGGCTTGCAGCCGTGTTAGGCTGTCGGCGGCAGCTAAAGGTCGGGTCCTTCCGCAACGGGGACCTACAATGAGAGTGAAGTGGGGCGAACATGAGAAAATTTGTAGCTGGACTTGTCATTGCCGTTGGACTCGTGAGCCAGATTCAGGCAGCCGGTGACCCGGAGGCAGGACAGGCGAAGGCGGCGGTTTGTACCGCCTGCCACGGCGCCGACGGTAACAGCATGGTGCCCAACTTTCCGAAAATGGCGGGGCAGGTGGCACGCTATACGGTCGATCAGCTTACCAAGATCAAGTCCGGTGCGCGCGTGGTGCCGGAAATGATGGGGATTGTTGATAACCTGACGCAGCAGGACATGGAAGATCTGGCGGCTTATTATGCGTCCCAGAAGGGATCGGTGGGTGCCGCCAACGCCGAACTGGTTGAGCTCGGGAAAGCCTTGTATCGCGGCGGCAGCCTGGCCAAGAATGTGCCGGCCTGCGCTGCATGCCACATGCCCACCGGGCAAGGTAATGCGCCTGCCGCTTATCCGAAGCTGGGTGGTCAGCACGCGGTTTATATCGCCGGACAGCTGGAGAAGTTCCGCAGCGGCGAGCGTCAAACCGATGGCGACACCCGGATCATGCGTGATATTGCTGCCAAACTGAGCGATGCCGAGATCCAGGCCGTGGCTAGCTATATTTCAGGTCTGCATCCCTGAGAATCATTGGCCGCTTCGTCGGCAATGAGTCATGACGAAGAAGGCGGCTGACCCCGCCTTTTTTGTTTTACCGGGTTAGCGGTGGATAAAATCGAACTAGTTCGGTATTTTTCCATCAAAGGCTTTGGTTAAAAGAGATTGTGGATATGTCCCGTTGTGGACGATTCGCTGTGGATGATTCGCTGTGAATTATGCGGCCATGGCATGGCGATATCTGCGGAATCATCAAAAGAACTAGGTAACGACAATAACAACGCGAGGTAGCTATGCGTAATATTCTGTCTGCGGTGCTGGCATTGGTCATGCTCGTGCCTGGCGTTTTATGGGCACAACAGGGTCAACAGCCGCAGTATGAGGAGGGCAAGCATTACCAGACCCTGCCATTCCCGGTGCGGACCCTGACGCCGGGCAAGGTCGAGGTGGTGGAGTTGTTCTGGTATGGCTGCCCCCATTGCCGTGATTTCGAACCCTACGTGGAAGCCTGGAGCAAACAGCTGCCGGACGATGTGCAATTTGAGCATCTGCCTGCGGTTTTTGGCAAAACTTGGGAAGTTCACGCCAAAGCGTACTTTGCCGCCGAAGCCATGGGTATCGAAGACAAGGTTCGTCAGCCGTTGTTTGATGCCCTGGTGAAAGACCGTCGGCCGTTGAACGATGTGGAATCGCTGGCCAGCTTCATCGGCAGCCTCGGCTTCGACAAAGAGGTATTCACGAAAAGCTTCAATTCATTTGGCGTGCGCTCCAAGGTCGAGCAGGCGCTGTCCCGTGCCCGAGGGTATCGCGCAACGGGTGTTCCGGCGGTGGTGGTGAATGGCAAGTACCGCGTGGATGCGAGCTCCGCAGGTGGCATGGATAAGGTGCTGCGCGTTGTTAATTTTCTGATTGAGAAGGAGCGAGCCGGCGCGGGCTCCTGAGCGGCGCGCCAACGCAAATGCATTCGTCCTAGGTGTCGTAACGGGGTCTGACAAAGGGGGTAGCGCACGCGATGCGTGATCATATCAAAGACCGGCTTGCCTCCTTTCTCCCGCCTGCGGGAGTGCGTAGCTCGGGCGAATATGGCGGCTTCGACAAGGCGGTGGAATTCCAGGCGGCGCAGCATGTCCGCCTTCTGAGTTTCAATATCCAGGTGGGTATTTCCACCGCTTCCTATCGGCATTACCTCACCCGTAGCTGGCAGCACTTTCTCCCCAATAACGAACGCGCGGGTAATCTCGACCGGATTGCGGCGCTATTGAGCCAGTTTGACGTGATCGCGCTGCAGGAGTGTGATGGCGGCAGTCTCCGCAGTGGTTTTATCAATCAGGTGCAATACCTGGCCGAGCAAAGCGGGCATCCCTTCTGGTATCAGCAGCTGAACCGGAATCTGGGGCGTATCGCGCAGCATAGCAATGGCGTGCTGAGCCGGTTCAAGCCGCTGGGAGTGGAGCAG
>CAYXVO010000158.1:0-6564 GCA_964467875.1 uncultured Pseudomonadales bacterium
GTCCATTTTGTTTACACCTAAGCCGTTAGCGGTTGGAGAACAGCCTAAACGCGCGGGAAGACCTATAGGTCGTATCCTCTCACTCGGATGATCTCCAAATACTGCCGCCAAAACGCGACACCCTGTCAGAATATTTTACTTAACCCACGACACTCGGCCGCTCCCTTAGGCTCATTTCTAATAGTAAGTGCTTGTTAACATATACCGATTTAGTCCGTGGCACACTTCTGGCTCTATCCACGTTGTCGTACAGCCTCTTTGTCTGTATGCAATATTCCGTACAACCTCATTTCTAAAGGACGAGAAAGTGAAAAATACATTGAAAGCCGTTGTTGCTGGTTCCATGCTCGCTATGAGTTCGGTAGCCTTTGCCGTTCCTGTTACGTTCGACATTGATGGTGCGAACTCCTCCGTTGCCGTCACCAGTTGCTCATCAATATTCGATCTGGGATGTGACCTCTCGGTAAGCCTGGTGCCAGGACTTGGCAGCACCTCGTTTTCTCTTGAAGAAGGCGATGCTCACACCTTCGATTTCTTTAAAATCAAATTTGATCACGGTCTTGACCACGGTTGGGACGTAGAAATCGAAGCCGAGCTTGCTTTCGACCTGCCGATTGCGCCTGCGGCCGGTAGCACTGGCAGCGGTGGCTACGGCTCGATCCACATTCCCTGGATCATCTCTTTTGTTGGCGGTGGGCTGACTTGGGATTCGATTCCCAATATCGAATTGGCGGATGGTTCTATCTTCAGTGTTTCCTTCGAGAAGCTCCTGGGCGTTGACTTTGCCAAGTCTGTCAATGTAGGCGCTACGATTACTCTGCTGAATGGCCCCTCTGTTGTTCCTGAGCCGGCTACTCTGACACTGTTCGGCCTCGGTCTGCTGGGTCTGGGGCTGGCTGGTCGTAAGCGCGCCGCTTAAGACTCCAGGCGTTGCAATCTGGCCTCGCTCTTGAGCGGGGCCTGATTTTTTGAACCATCGTGGTTTTCCCCTCGGCCCAAACACCCTCCAATTGCCAGTTTATTCCTCTCCGCGCTCTTCACTGCATTCTTCCCTGCACTCTTCACCGTATTTCTCACCGTATTGCGCTTACAAACTTGGCGTCGCCATGGGTAAATCCACCGCAGGCGTTGTGCGGCGCTCGCTATTTCTCACAAAAGACATCCCAGCCTCGGCCGCATCGCGGGCCACGCCCCGCATCGCGTCGGGCGACTTTGGCATGCCCACCCGGTCCCGATAGTTGGGAATCTGGCGAGGCAGATTGGCCTCGGAGCTGAGCGCGCGGGCACAGCCCCAGTCCACGGCAGTCACACCGGCAACGGCTCCCATGCCGGCCAGCACATTGGCGCGGCGGGCATTGCCGCGCCCGGCATAACGGCCAAGGGTGGCGAGATCCAGCACATCGCCCGCCACCCGCGCCCACACGGCCGGCGCCGGGTCGCGCAGGGTCAGCACGCCAATCCCGGTGGCGATTTCCCGCAGGCCATAAAGCATCAGGAGCCGTTCGTTGCCTTCCATCCCGAGGCCGCGCGCCATGGCACGTGGTGCCAGCAGTTCGGCCAGGCCGAGGCCAATGCTGAACCAGCCCAGGCCCTGGGCCACCGCGTGGGAGGGATGTTTATAGGGAGAGGATTGATAACCTCCGGAGAGGTGGCGTTGTTGGGTCATGCGTCTTCTCCTCAAGGCTTGAGCACGACTTTGACGCAGCCATCGGCCTTGTCGCGGAAAGTCTTGTACATGTCCGGCCCGGCTTCCAGAGGCGCCGTGTGGGTGATGACGAAGGTGGGATCGATCTGCCCTTCCTGAATCCTGTGCAGCAGGTCATCGGTCCAGCGGTTGACGTGGGTCTGCCCGGTGCGGATGGTCAGCCCCTTGTTCATGATGGCGCCGAACGGAATCTTGTCCACCAGCCCGCCATAGACTCCGGGAATGGACAGGGTGCCGGCCGGGCGGCAGACGTAGATCATCTCCCGTAGCACGTGGGGGCGGTCGCTTTCCGCCATCACCGCCTGCTTGACCCGGTCATAAACGCCATCGATGGAACGGGTGGCATGAGACTCCATGCCCACGGCATCGATGCACTTCTCCGGCCCCTTGCCCTGGGTCAGCTCGTTTAGTCGCTCGACCACGCTTTCTTCTTCGAAATTGATCGGGATGGCGCCACCGGCTTGCGCCATGTCCAGCCGTTCCGGCACCCGGTCGATGGCGATCACCTGCTTGGCGCCCATCATCACCGCGCTACGGATGGCGAACTGGCCGACCGGCCCGGCGCCCCAGATTGCCACCGTATCGGTCGGTTCAATCTCGCACTGGGCGGCAGCCTGCCAGCCGGTGGGGAAGATATCGCCGAGAAACAGCACCTGCTCGTCGGTCAGGCCATCGGGGATCTTGACCGGCGCCTGGTCGGCATAGGGCACCCGCACATATTCCGCCTGGCCGCCGGCATAGCCGCCGGTGAGGTGGGTGTAGCCAAAGAGGCCGGCGGTGGTATGGCCGAACAGGGTGTCCGCCAGCTCCTTGTTGCGGTTGGTGCGCTCACACACGGAATAATTGCCGGCCCGGCACTGGTCGCACTCGCCACAAATGATGGTAAAGGGCACCACGACCCGGTCACCCACCTTGAGCTTTTTGTTCTCGGGACCAACTTCGACCACTTCGCCCATGAATTCATGCCCGAGAATATCACCGTGCTCCATGCCCGGCATGAAGCCGTCGAACAGGTGCAAGTCCGAGCCGCAGATGGCACAGGCGGTGGTCTTGATGATGGCGTCGCGGGGATGTTCGATGGTGGGATCGGGGACGGTGTCGTAGCGAATGTCCTTCTTGCCGTGCCAGCAGAGTGCTTTCATTGAGAGTCTCCTATCCAGCGGCACGGCTCCGGAGAGAACGCGGGAATACCTGGGGGGCGACTCCTGTTTGCCGCGCGAGCACAAGCCCTGCGACCGCCCATGACCATGCCATACGAGGATGTCAGCAAGTCCCTTGCCTGACGCGTTAGTTAGATTATGTGGAGCCCTGTTGCCGCTCACAAGCCAACGCGCGAAACCCTTTGGCGGTGCTTATTCCTCCGCTTACGTTACTTAAACCCCCCGCTTACAGTGCTTAATCCCCACGCTTACAGCGCTTATTCTTTCTCTTGCGATGGGATTGGAGTTTCCGCTACCGCCGGAATCATGGCCGGAGTCTCCAGGCTGATCCGCCCGATGGTGCCACTGCGTAGCTCCGTCAGCAGGATTTCCGACACCTTGTGCAGATCCGCCTGGCCACCGCGGCGCACACAGCCACGGCGGGCGCCGATGGCGTCCATCAGTTCCAGCGCGGTCTCTGGCAATTCCTCCAGTTGATAACGCTGGCGCAGCGCCTCGGGGTAGGCCTTCATGAGGTACTCGGCGGCAAACATCGCCACATCCTCGTACTCGAACACCGTATCCTTGATCGCACCCGATGCCGCCAGCCGATAGCCGCACTCCGCCGGCGACAGCTTGGGCCAGAGAAAGCCCGGCGTATCCAGCAGTACGATGTTATTGGACAACTGAATGCGCTGCTGCATTTTGGTCACCGCCGGCTGGTTGCCGGTTTTCGCGATCACCCGCCCCGCCAGGGTGTTGATCAGGGTCGACTTGCCCACGTTGGGGATCCCCAGAATCAGAGCCCGCAGGGTGCGATTTTCCAGGTTGCGATGGGCCAGCATGTCGCGACAGATCTGCAGCAGGCTATGCACCTCGCCGGGCTGCTTCTGGGTCAGGGCAATGGCCTTGACGTTGCGATCCTGCTCCAGAAAACGCAGCCAGTCCGCCGTCACCTGGGGGTCGGCCAGATCGCGCTTGTTGAGGATCTTCAGGGATGGCTTGTCACGCCGCAGGCCAGCTACCAGGGGATTCTCGCTGCTGAACGGCAGCCGCGCGTCCAGCACCTCGATCACCAGGTCCACCTGGGGCATGATTTCCTTGATCTCCTTGCGGGCCTTGTGCATGTGCCCGGGAAACCAGTTGATGGCCATGGTCTGAGTCCTCTTGGATACGTCGTCGGGGTGGAGCAGGTCAGGCGTTGTCGCCTGGCGGCTTTTTCAGGGGGCGAATCATAGCATCCAGACCCTCGATTTTCAGATCCATGGCCAGATGCATCATCATACCCAGCTCGCCAGGCGGGAAGCCTTTCTTGGCGAACCAGAGCAGATATTCCTCGGGAACATCGATCAGCATCCGGCCCTGATACTTGCCAAAGGGCATGGCGGTGTTCGCCAGTTTGATGAGATGGCTCTTCTCCAGCATGGACAGATCCCCGCGCCGTGATCAAAGGCGTCATTCTACCCGGCGAGCACGGCCGCGTCTGCGCACCCGTGGCTCCGTACTGTAGTTTTGTAGACCGCTGCAGCTTTGTAGACTGCTTTAGCTTGTAGGCGGACATTCATGAAACCGATCGAGCGGGTGTGTGATGACAACAGAGCCTCCCTTGGACTGTCTTATTGTCGGTGCCGGGCCGGCCGGTTTGACCGCCGCCATTTACCTGCGCCGTTTCTACCGCGACATCCGCCTCTGTGACGCCGGCCAAAGCCGGGCCGCCCTGATTCCCCGCAGCCATAACTACCCTGGCTTCCCCGATGGCATCAGTGGCGATGAGCTACTGCAACGCCTGCGAACCCAACTGCGGCGCTACGGTGGCGAGGTGACGCCGGCCCGGGTCGAGCGGGTACAACGGACTTCGGATGGACTGTTTCATGCCGAGACATCGGCCGGTCCCATGGTGGCCAGAACCCTGCTGCTGGCCACCGGCGTGGTGGATATCGATCCCGACCTGCGAGGATTTCAGGACGTTAAAGAGCAGGCGCTGATCCGCTACTGCCCGATCTGCGACGGTTTCGAGTTCAGCGACCAGCGCATCGGCGTCATCGGCTCCGGGCGCCACGGCGTCAAGGAGGCCATATTCATCCGCAATTACAGCCGCGCCATGACCTTTATTGGACTGACCGGTTGCGCCCAACTCACCGACACCCTGCGCGATGACCTGACTCGCCATCAGGTTCGCGTGCTCGAAGGCCACGGCAGCGCTCTGAGCGTCACCGCCACGGGCGCGGTTCAACTGGCATTCGACGACGGCCGGTGTGAGGAGTTCGACGTGCTTTACTGCGCCCTCGGCACACGGGTCCGTAGCGACCTGGCATTGGCACTCGGTGCCGAGTGCGATGATGGTGGTTGCCTGCGGGTGGATCCTCATTTGCTGTGCAGCGTTGATGGTCTGTATGCCGCCGGCGACGTCACCGACCGCCTCGATCAGATCGCCGTGGCCACCGGTCAGGCGGCCATTGCGGCAACCGCGATTCACAATCGCTTGTGAGGGTCGGCTGTTAAGGCCGGCTGTAAAGAGCGATTGTGAAGGCTGGATCTGGCGGCGCCACCAAGACGGCCGATGGTCTGCGTGCGCGGATCAAACCCTGGCACTGGAATACAACTTGCTATTGATCATTACCGGAACCAGGCGGATTGTGGCTGACGGCTTGTCCGTTTCCACCCGGTGCATCCTTTCCCTTCACTTATCGACGTACGGAGACAGGACCATGGCAGAACCCGGCACTCCCACCAGCGCCGCTACGAGCGCGGATAGAACCTCAAGGCTCGGCAGCGCCGCCAGCAATGAGTCCATGCTCAGCGGATCTACCCAGAGCGGGTCGACCGGCAGTGGCTCCTCCATCAGCGCCACCAGTGGCACCCTCGGCAGCTCAGGCTCATCGCTCGCCGGCAGTGGCCACGGCGGTAAGCCCCTGCAACAGGACCGAAACGACGAACCATCCCATGCCCCGGCTGCACGGGCACCATTCCACGGTTATGGCGCCAAGGAAGAGACCTACCGTCGGGAAATCGATGCCGGCGCCGAAGATCTGGAACCGCTGCAAAGCTGGGCTGACGTGCAGGCTCGCCATAAGCCCCGTGCCAACCGCGTGCGGGATCGTTATCGGCAACTGCAGGGTCAAAACTGGAACCAGATCCGCGCCCGCCCTTGGCTGGCGGCCACGGTCGCTGCCGGTGTCGGTCTGCTGCTGAGCCGGCTTTATCGAAATCGCAGCAGTCAGGCGCTAAACCACTCGTCCCGCCGTTAACGAGACGGGCGCAGACCGACGTTTGACAGGATCAGAAAGGAGTTCATCATGGCGCAAGATAATCCCCCCACCACGGCAGGCCCGGACCAACCGCAACAGCCTGCCAGGCACCACACCGAAGCGTCTGACCTCGGCGAAGACCTGAACGAACTCCGTGAGGCCATGCAGCGTACGCAAACTTCCTTCTACGAGCGCAACAACATCACTGGGCTGCGGCCCGACGCGGCCAATAGAATATCCCTGCCGCTAATGGCCTCTGCCTCCAATCGCCAGCCGCAAAAGTTACAGCCCGCCTGTAAAGGTTACAGGCGGGCTGTCATCAGAGCGCTTGGCAGATGGCGGATGGCTGGACTGCCCACCGCTAAACGGGAAGCCTGGCTTAAATCCCGCGCCGCGCTTCAGGCGGAGGTCAGCCGCTCGCGGTAATCGCGCAGCCAATCCAGCACCTGATCCGCCGGCAGAGGTTTGGCGA
>CAYXVO010000158.1:6574-6888 GCA_964467875.1 uncultured Pseudomonadales bacterium
CGATGTAGTAGCCCTGGATGCGATCGCAGCCATAACTGCTCAGCAGATCCCAACTGGCCCGGCTTTCCACGCCTTCCGCGACGATACTGAGCCCCAGGTTGTGTCCCAGTTCGACCGTCGAGCGCACGATCACCTCATCTTCCGAACTCGTGTCGAGCTTGAGCACGAATGATTTGTCGATCTTGAGCTCATCCACCGGCAACTGCTTGAGCTGAGCCAGCGACGAGTAGCCCGTGCCGAAGTCGTCGACCGACAGCCAAAAGCCCGCCTCCTTCAGTTCCCGCAGCAGGCGAATGGTGAGTTTCGGGTCCCTC
>CAYXVO010000159.1:0-6872 GCA_964467875.1 uncultured Pseudomonadales bacterium
ATGTAGGCGAGGCCGTACTTCGCCTGCAGCTCGCGCATGAGATTGAGGATCTTGCCGCGGATCGACATGTCCAGCGAGGTGACGGGCTCGTCGGCCACCACCAGCCTGGGGCGCAGCGCCACGGCACGCGCGATCACCACGCGCTGCTTCTCGCCCCCGCTCAGCTCGTGCGGAAAGCGCTCGGCGAGATCGGTCAGCCCCACCAGTTCCAGGAGTTCCTGCATCCGTGCGCCGGTGTCTTTCCCCCGGCCAAGCCCAAAGCGAATGTTGTCCTGCACGCTCAGGTGCGGAAACAGGGCGTAGTCCTGGAACACCATGCCAATACGTCGCTTTTCCGGGGGCAGGCTCTTGCGTGGCGTTGCGATGAGCTGTTGTTCAAGCTCAATTTCCCCGCCACTGATTGGATGAAATCCGGCAATTGCCCGCAGCAGCGTACTTTTGCCGCAGCCACTTGGGCCAAGGATGCAGCCAATCTCGCCGGGCTTCAGGCGAAAGCTAACGCCCCTAAGGACGAGCTGGTCATCGTAATGGCAGACCAGCTGCTTGACATCGAGTACGGCAGGCATCAGTTCGGATTTACCCCTGGCGGCACAGAAGAAACTCCAGAAGCGCCTTTTGCGAATGGAGCCGGTTCTCAGCCTCGTCCCACACGAAGCTGCGCGTATCATCGAGCATGTCTTCGCTGACTTCCTCGCCGCGATGGGCCGGCAGGCAGTGCAGGAAGATCGCCTGTGGGTCAGCGAGGTCCATCAGTGCGGGGGAGACCTGGTAATTAGCGAAGGCTTTTTCCCGAGCTTCCTGTTCCTCTTCCTGGCCCATGGATGCCCAGACATCGGTGGTGATCAGATGGGCTCCGGTCACGGCGACATTTGGGTCGCGGGTGATGTGCACGCGGTCTGCATGGGCGCGAACCAGATCCTGGGGCGGCTCGTATGCCTCGGGGCAGGCAATATGCAATTGGAAATCAAATTGCTGTGCGGCGTGAATGTAGGAGTTGCACATGTTGTTGCCGTCACCGATCCAGGCCACCTTGCGGCCTTGAATGGAACCACGCTGTTCCACATAGGTCTGGATATCCGCCAGCAGTTGGCAGGGGTGATGATCATCGGTCAGGGCATTGATGACCGGTACCTGGGAGTAGGCGGCAAAGCGCTCGACCTTCTCGTGCTCAAAGGTACGGATCATGATGGCGTCGACCATGCGAGACATGACGCGGGCGCTGTCTTCGATCGGTTCGCCGCGACCCAGTTGAGTGTCCCGCGACGAGAGAAAGATCGCATGTCCGCCGAACTGAGCCATGCCCGCTTCGAAGGAGACGCGGGTACGGGTGGAGGATTTTTCGAAAATCATCCCCAGTACCCTGTTCTTCAAGGGCTCGTATATCACCCCTTGTTTGTGCTGCTGCTTGATTTCAATAGCCCGTTGAATCAGTGCCTGTAGCTCGGCGGGGCTGAGGTCTTCCAGCGTTAGAAAATGTCTCACTGCCATGGTCGTGTCCATGATTAATCAAGTCGTCAAGAGCGAAAACAAAGGAGACGGCCGATGGCCGTCTCGTCTGAATCCCCTGTAATGCCGATCTGAGGTCCGGGTGTTAACGGGGACGAAGGCGATCGTCACCAGCGTAGACTTTTATAAGCTTGGTCAAGCTGTTGACCAAATGATCTGCTTCGTCATCCGTCATGATCAGAGGCGGCAACAAGCGTATAACCCGATCGGAGGTGACATTGATCAGCAGTCCCTGGGTTTTTGCCAGTGGTACCAGTTCAGGGCAGGGATGGATGAACTCGATGCCGATCATCAGTCCCCTGCCACGGATTTCCTTGATGTAATCGGCACCCTGTAGGCTGTCTCGAAAGCCGTCCAGGATCCGGTTTCCCAGCTCTTTGGCGCGTGCGGCAAGGTTTTGGGACGTAATGGTTCGTACCACGGCAAGTCCGACGGCGCAGGCCAGCGGATTACCGCCAAAGGTCGAGCCGTGGTTGCCGGGTTGCAGCACCTCCGCGGCAACGCCACGTGCCAGGCAGGCTCCGATAGGGAATCCGTTGCCCAGGCCTTTGGCGGTGGTCACGACATCGGGAATGACACCAAATTCCTGGTATGCAAAATAAGACCCGGTACGACCATTGCCGGTCTGGATCTCGTCAAGCATCAGCAGCCAGCCTTTGGCATCACAGACCTCGCGCAGTTGCTTCAGGTAATCCGCGTCAATCGGCGTGACGCCACCTTCGCCCTGGACCGGTTCCACTAGAATGGCAACCACATTGGCATTGGACTCCGCGATATTACGGATCGCCAGGATGTCGTTGAATGGCGCGCGTACGAAGCCTGCCAGCAGGGGTTCGAAGCCTGCCTGAACCTTACGGTTTCCGGTCGCGGTCAGGGTGGCGATGGTACGGCCGTGAAAGGCGCCATCCATGACGATGATCGACGGCACATCGACGCCTTTCTGGTGGCCGTAAAGCCGCGCCAGCTTAATGGCTGCTTCGTTGGCTTCGGCGCCGGAATTGCCGAAAAAAACGCGATCCATGCCTGAAACCTGGCAGAGTTCTTGGGCCAGTTCAGTCTGCAGCGGGATATGATAGATATTGGAGCAATGAATCACCCGTCCGGCCTGCTGGCGAATGGCGTCGGTAACGGTCGGATGCGCATGGCCCAGGCCACAGACGGCGATGCCGCTGAGCGCGTCGAGATACTTATTGCCTTGCGTATCGTAGAGCCAGGCCCCTTCACCGCGCTCAAAGGCGACAGGGATGCGGCCGTAGGTATTCATGAGCGGCTGGTCAGCCATCTTTTCTTCCTCTGTTACAACGCAAAAAGGCAGCATGGGCTGCCTGTTTGACCTCAATACTATCGGCAAATATTGTTATCGGCAAATATCGCGATCGGCAATCATTGCTGATGATAAAATCGGTCATCATTGTGGACAACAATATTGTTTTGGAATGAAACAATGCTGTGTCGGAATGACCAAGGTATTGGAATGATCGATTCGGTTACAGTAATCCCTTTCCGGTGGTCGTGCAAGTCATGTGGAAGCCCAACGGACCGCAGTATAGGGAAGGGTGGGTGTTTCCCGAGTAGCGTGGTAGGCTATTGCGATTCGGTGTAGAATTTGCAACCGCTCCGCTAATCATGCCGCAACCAGTCTGCTGTCCATTCAGCATTATCGAGGTGTCGCTATGGACGTAATGGAAACGATCAAGAATCAAATCGAAGGCAACAAGATCATTCTCTATATGAAGGGCACGCCCCAGATGCCGCAGTGCGGCTTTTCTGCCCGCACGGTGCAGGCGCTGATGGCTTGCGGCGAGAAATTCGCGTACGTGAATATCCTGGAACATCCAGATGTGCGTGAAAACCTCAAGGTATACTCCAACTGGCCAACGTTTCCCCAGCTTTATATCAACGGTGAGCTAGTTGGCGGCTGTGATATCGTGGCGGATCTGTACGAGTCCGGCGAATTGCAGACTATGGTGAAGGCGACAGGTTCAGACGCGTAGGCCTCACCTCTGTCTGACTGAGTCACTTTAAAATGCCGCGAGCATGCTAGGTGTTCGCGGCTTTTTTTGTTCAGGTTCTACTGGATTGCATTTGTTTGCAGGGGCGCCGATCGGGCAGGACGCTGCTTGGGTGTTATTTGCTTCGCCGATAGAGAATTTCCACCGGATAGCTGTAGCCCAGCGCCTGATCCGATGCTGGTGGTGCAGGAAATGGGCTGGCAGCGTACGCCGTGCGCTGTGCGGCTGCATCAATATCCAGATCTCCGCTGCTGGCCTTGATGGTGGCTCGCAGCAGCGCGCCGCTTGGATGAAGCTTCAGTGTCATGAGAACCCGGCGGTCGCGATCCAGAGAGTCAAACGCTTGCTGGTGGCGGGACAGCAGTTGAAGCAGCTGCTGGTGGTAAGGGCTGAGAATCCGGAAAGGTTCGGTCGAGGTCTGTTTGATTTGATCGGATGCCGCGTCTGCATCCGCAGGCGTTGTCATGGGAGGCGCATTGGCGGCGAACATCTGGTCAATCCAGTGGGTGTTCGCGGTTGGCGCGCCCGGATTGAGATTATGTTGCGGTAACTGGCGAGGTGCTTGAAAAGCAATGGGCGTGTCAGCGGCCGGGCTGGTCACGCTTTCCGGCCCGGAGGCGGGCAAGCTCATCTGGTCGGCCGCTACAAGTTCTGTGCGTGTCACAATCAATGTGACCGAAGTCTTTGGGTGTGGTTCTGGTTGCCAGTTCAAGAGTCCCAAAAGCGCCAGTACGATCAGATGGCAGATGAGTGCCAGGACGAGTGCGAGGGCGAATCGATATGAAGACTGTGCTATTGCTGGCATCCGGGCTACATCGATGAGGACGTTCGGAGAGTGCGTAAGGCACGGGCGGCATCAACCAATTACCGACGCCGGCGTGACCATAGGATAGCCGAAACCGAAGTCCTCTGTCTTCACGCAGCCTTGCGCTTGAGATTGTTGAAAATGGCGTCCATGGCGCGGTCCAATAAGAGCCCCTCTTCCAGAACCTGCAGCCGTCCTCGGCGCATCTCATGGGCCAGTTCCTGGCGAGTTTTCTCTACCACTTTCAGGCCCATACGATTAACGAAGATGTAACAGTTGTCGTCGCCTACCCGTGTCGACAGTTTGCAGCGGAACTTGCTGCCGTTGACCAAGGCGAACTCGACCCAGGTTCCTGTTTGTAGCTCATCGATACGGATCAGGAATTCCGCTAGTTTGGCGTCTTCGATTTCAGCTTGCCGCTCAACTGCGGTTTTTTTCGCGATCGGCTCTTGTGGAACGGCGGGGCGGGGCGTTTTCTTATCCGCCGCAGCGCTGGACTGCTGCTTGAAGGCTTCCGTCAACTCTTTTTTGAGGTCTGTCAGCATCTGATCCAGGCGGCTGCTGCTATAGGAGACCTCTTGCAGCCCTGCTTTCAGGGTCTTCAGTAATTGCGGAACCATCTGCACCCAGCGCTGACGATCTTCCCGGTCGCTATGGGGTTGCAGGCACCAAATCAGGTCGTTGACAACCCGTACGGTGTCTTCCCACTGGTGTGCGGTGTCATCACGTAGGTACGCGAGAAACATCACACGGCTCCAGCCATTGCTTAACAGGTCGACGGCCACCGCGGGTAAGCGGAGGCTCTGGACTTGCTCATTCAGGATCTGATCGACCAGCAGTTGAGCTCGCTGTGATTTGACGCGGCCTTCCTCGGCCTCTCGCGTCCGTTGCTCAACCAGGCTGGCCTTGCGCTCCTCACGGGCCAGAAAGTCGGAAAACTGCTGATGCAGCTCCTCAAAAAGTGAGATGTCGCCGTGGAACTCATCCAAGATGCGCAGGACGATGCTGTGCATCTGTTCGTACAGCTTGTCGCGCTTTTGCTCAGAGATATCGCTCCAGCCGATTCCGGCCTTGGCGAGGCTGTTGAGCAGTTTGCGTGCCGGATGATGCGCCTTGTTGAAGAACTGCTTGTCCTTGATAACCACCTTAAGAATGGGGATTTGCAGGCGGCTGATCAGAACCTGAACGGGTGCGGACAGATTGTAGTCGTCCAATATGAAGTCGAACAGCATGGAAACCAGGTTGATCAGGTCTTCATCCGCCTCGTTCAATGCGGATGAGGTGCCACTTCTGGCCGCCTGGTCCTGTAGCAGGCGCGTGATGGTTGCGCGCAGGTCAATGGGCTGCGCAGGTCCTTCCGCCAGATTTTCCATGGGACGGGCGGACTGCAGTTGGGACAATAACCCCAGTAAATCCTGGTCGCTAAGTGGTTGCGTGACACCGTGGGGGCTACTGGTGTGATGGCTGTGTGTCGAGTCAGATGCTCGCAGAGCGCCTAATAATTCCTGAATCTGAGGGAACAGATTTTCCGGTTCTGCGTCGAGGGTGCTTGCCGTAGAGGGTTCAACCATCCGTTCGCGAGCGGGAGCGCTCACTTTTGGTGTCACAGCGGACTTGGCTGCGCTGTGCTTGAGGTGAGGCAGCACGCCAGCATGCACGAGGAGGCGGTTGCCTTCCTCCAGCACCTGATCGAAATTCCCCAGAACGTAGCGGTCAAACTGCTTGTAGATGATCAGCTTTTCGCGGATATCAACGTCCAGATTGCCGCATGCTGTAGCAAATGCCTTGCAGAGCGATTCCGGCTCCAGCGGATTGACCTTGTGAGCTTCCGGCGGCAATTTGAGGGCGTACGAGAAGCGGGTCTGGAATTGCAGCAGGGAGCCCGTAAAGGTGGCGCGGGCCTTGGAAATCATGCTGGTGATGGCGACTGTCTCTTCCAGGACATCGTTCTGGACCAGGGCCAACGGCTCAGAATTGGACTCTTCCGTGGCGGTACGGGATGTGACGGGCTTGAGTTCTGGTGGTGTCGTAAAAAACCGATTCAGTTCCTGTTGAAGAAACGTTTCGATGCCTTTGCGCTTAATGCGCACTTCCCGCATCGCTTCAAAATATCGGTTTTGCTCATTGTTGTGCTTGGCGCCGTTCGCCAACTCAAAAAAGGAGTCGTCGATCCCATCGAACATACCGTGCATCAGGCGCAAGATTGCGTGAGTCGCGTTGTCGCGAACCTTTGATACTGTTGCCGCAAAGGGATTAGGGTGCTCGTCACCCGATGAGCCGTGGATGTAGCTAACGCCGCTACCTTGTTTCATCTGACTCTCCCGCGCGTGCACAGGGCGCACGCTATCGCCCGCATTAATCCTGGATGTATCTGCCTGCTGGGGGTGGGGCATAAATCGCCCCCCAATAAATGGCGCAGTGACAGCTTAGATATTACGGGGATTGCTACAAAAATCTACAACAAGATTAACGGTTATCACGTTATTTACAAAAAATAACAAAGTGTGGGCAAGTGTGGGCAAGTGTGGGGAGGGAGCAGAAGGTAGGGA
>CAYXVO010000160.1:0-6867 GCA_964467875.1 uncultured Pseudomonadales bacterium
AGGGGAGAGGGAACTAATATTTGCCTTGGCCGTAAGATGTGTGCACAGATTAGCCCAGAGCGAGAGGGAGTAAAAACAGCAACTTGCGAGACATGCATACAGCCTAGGCCACCTGCTCCACCGCCAGATAGCGTTCAAGCTCCGTGCGAAACGCCGCCTGTACACCCAGACGCTTGAGCATCCAATAGTGCCCCGCGATCATGCGATCGATGAAGATGCTTTCCACCGGCGGCTTCAGGCGGTCCATGTACTTCCAGATGGTGGGCGTTTTCACCGCGACCTGCTGGTGAATATCGGACTCGGCAAAATGATACAACTGCTCGCTGTCGGCGAACGGCCGGATCAGGATGTCGCGCCACATGGCGTAGTAGGCGCTGTCGATAGGCGGCTTGTCCTCCACCCGCACGCCGAGGTCGATCATGTAGCGGTCCAGGGCCTCGTAATCGCCATGCAGCGCGGCGATCAGGGTCTGCCGGTACGCCTCGACGATTCCCGGCTTCAGATCCTTCACGCAACCAAAGTCATACAGGATGATGGTGCCGTCGGGGCGGTAGGCGAAATTCCCCGCATGGGGGTCGCCATGAATGCAGTGGAAGCGGAACAACTGGTCCGCCATGGTGGTGAAAATACGATGCCCAATGCGGTTGATGGTGTCCTGGCTGTATCGCTCTGGCGTGACGGCACTGATATGGTCGCCTTCCACCAGTTCCAGAGTCAGCACCCGGCGACTGGAAAACTGCTTGATCACACCAGGAATCAACACGCCTTCGTCCTGGCGATGGAACGCCCGGAAGCGCTCGATGTTGCATGCCTCGTTCTCGTAATCCAACTCCTCATGCAGGCGCAGCCGGATTTCCTCAAACAGCTGATCCACCACATCCTTGGGAATCTTCAGCAAACCGCCCATCTTCAGGGCCAGGCGTAGTTGCTTCAGATCCGAGTCGCAGGATTTGTCGACACCCGGATACTGCACCTTGACGATGACTTCCTGCCCATCCTGCAATTGTGCCCGGTGCACCTGGCCGATGGAGGCGGCCGCATAGGGTTCACGGTCAAACCGCCGAAACAGAACGTCGGGATCGCTGCCCAGTTCACGCAGAACCTGCTGGCGGATCACCTCGAACGGCATGGGTGGCGCTTCCTTCTGCAGCTTTTGCAGCGCCCGGGAAAACTCCTTGGGAAGCAGGTCCTGAGTCTGGGAGGCAATCTGCCCCACTTTCATCACAGCACCCTTGAGTTCCCCCAGCGTATTGACGATATCATCCGCCATCCGGTCATAGGTTCTGGACAGCCGGGCTTCCTCGTCCTCGGAACTGAACACGCGCCGAACCCGGTCGCCCGCATAGCGGCCGGCAACCGACGCGGTCATACCGGCCAGTTTCATGAAGCGGCCGGCACGGGACGTGGTGGATTTACCTGATTTACTCTGTTCTGCCATGGTCAACCTCAATCAACAGCTAGGCGGCCAGAAGTCTGGGGGCTGCCCTGCCCTGATGCATCATTATAAAGAGAGCGCCTCTTGCCGAGGCATGGCCACACCGATTCTTCGTGGAGCCTTTTTATGGAGCCTTCTGCTGTAACCTGCTGATGGAACCAAGAGAGGAAACAACGGGAACTGGCGCGGTTGGGCGCAGCTAGGATGATGGTGTCACCGTGCTCTGCATCTTCTGCAGGATTTCCCGGTAACGGTCGAGCAGGCTCTCCATGCGCGTCAGTCCCTGCTGCACATCCACGCGCCGCATGCGCCGCGATGCCTGATCAAAGGTGGTCTGGTAGTTGAAGCAGCTGCAGTCTTTTTCGAGGGAGTCGACGATGGCGTCCGCCTCATCGATCACCACATCCCCGAAATCCAGTCGCAGATGCAGAGACACCTGAATCCGGTCGCCCACCCGCATGACCTCGTCGGTCTTGAGCGCGAGTGAGGTTCGGCTATAGGCGAGGGGCCGGACCGCGACCCACTCGGTATTAAACAGGCTGCGCTTGACCTTCAAACGCACACTGAGACTATCCAGCGGGTGACGGAGTCGTCCCCGGCGATCCTGTGTCATGTCTAGAACCTTTACGTTGGCATGGCTTCCGCCGCAATGTTTCGGAAGCGACATCCGCGCGGATCGATGCCCCAGCTTGCGCTAGCGCCCGCGCCCGCGCCCGCGCCAGGCGTTCACTATAACGGGATCCGGTGGTGACCGAAAGTCTGCCACTGTGCCGGCAGCATGACCAGATTAACTACTCACCGTGTAACGGTTACGCCCGCCTTCCTTGGACTGGTATAGCGCCTGGTCCGCCAACTCCAGCCAACTCTTGTAATCCGACAGCGCCGGTGTTGCCTCGGCAAGCCCGAGACTGATGGTAAAGCGAAAGACCTGGTCACCGTGACGCACTTCGCAGGCCTCGATGGTCCGGCGTAGCCGTTCCGCGAAAATAATCGCGCCGCGGGCATCGGTATTGACCAGGATCACGCCGAATTCCTCGCCCCCATAGCGGCCAGCAATGTCGGTCGCCCGCAGATTGTTGCGCAGGTGATCGGACACCACGCGCAACGCTTCGTCTCCAGCCTGGTGGCCATAGGTGTCATTGACCTTCTTGAAGTGGTCAATATCGAACATCACCAGGGTCGAGGGCTCGTCGGTGCGCAGGAACCGGTTGAACTCCTTGAACAGACACTCTTCCCAGTAGCCCCGGTTATTGAGCTGGGTCAGACGATCGGTCCGGCTCAATTGCTCCAACTCCGAGTTGGCGCGCTCCAACTGACGCTTATGGACGGCTACGTCGGTCACATCATAGATGATGACGCAGATGTGCGTCACATCCCCCGATGCCGAAACCAGCGGACTCAGCGTGATGTTCTGGTACATGAATTCTTCGGTACCGGTAATCGGGCGATAGCTCTTGAAGCGAAACAGATAAGGGCGCTGCTCCCAGCCAAAAAACGACCTGTTCTTCAGCAGGAATACCGACTCGGCCTTATGGCGAAACCAATCCTCGGGAAGCTCCGGAAACAGATCAAACAATCGCTGCTCCCGCACACTGGCGGCGGGGCGCCCGCTGTGATTCTCCATGAAGCCGTTCCAGGCCTGCACCTGGTAGGCCCGATCCAGCACCACCAGACCCACATCGATGGTCTGGAGCATATCCAGCATCCAGTGCAGTTCTTTCAGTTCGTGGCTTGGTTGCTCTGAGGACACGTTGTGGCTCCGGGTTGGTCGGTGTAACCCGAGCGCGGCTCGCTCGGGTCAAAAATAGGGTTCAAATGTCTAGCGATACCGCCAGCGCTCAGCTCAACAAAGGCTCAGGTCAACAAATAAGCGACCTTGGTACGCAGCGACGCCATGGAATCCTCGGTGAACAGCAGCAGCAGATCACAGGCAATGTCGTAGCCTTCCACGCTGTAGGAGATCTCCACCGCCAGGGTTCGCTTCCAGCGCCAGGCGTTGGTCTGCATCAGATCCGCCACCCGCATATGCTGGCCCAGAACTACCGGATGCCCCTGGCTAAACGACAGGTCCATCTGCTCGGCAATGCCCTTGGTACAGGCACCGATGAGCACGCTGGCCACGTCCATTACCAGCTCCCGCTGCACCGTTTCAGTCAGCTCGCCGTTATACTTCATGAGGCGGGCCATGTCGGCCATGCTCGCCTCATGAAAGATCAACAGTGCCTCGCCTGCGATGCCACCCCCGATAAAGCCCTGGCACACGGATCGGGCGTCTGGTTCCTGGGTCAACTGCAATGCCATCTGCAACTCGGTCAGCTCCAGCAGATTGACGCGCGGTACCGGCAATTTGATAAACACGCCCAGCAGGCGCGCCAGGAGATCGGCTGCCTGGCCCATGGCCACGTTGGCGATTTCCTGGTAGCAATCGATCTCGCTGAGAATGGTGCCCTGCTCCCGCACCGGATTCGCTCGCGGAGCTACAGGTAAGCTGGACGCCTCGACATACAGACCATAATCTCTCAGCAGTTTTGTCAGGGCACTGGTATCAATCGGCTTCTTGATGAACGCAATGGCGCCGGCCTGGGTCACCCGCGCCTGGGCTTCCGGCTGAATATCGCCGGACACCACGATCACCAGCCCGGGTAATTCCTCCTGCTGCATGCGACTCAACACGCCATAGCCATCCAGCACAGGCATGTTCAAATCCAGGAAAATGACTTCGCCCAGTCCCTGACGTATCGCGGCCAGTCCTTGCTCACCATCTTCGGCATAGGTGATCTGAACGTCCCAGTCGGCGGGCAACGTGCGCGCCATTTGCTTACGGGCAACACCAGAGTCATCACAAATAAGAACAGCGGTGGTCATGAGCGTCTGCTACTTCCAATTAACGAATAACGAAAATACTGCTGGAGGAGCCGGAGCGGCAATGGGGAGGTCGTTCGAGGCGCCCGCTTCGGTGCATTCGGCTTATATAAGTAAAGATCACAAGGCGCAACTACGCAATCCGGCCAGGGAAATCGGTATACTAGGCGCGCTCGGGCAACAGCCCGGGACTCTGGTGTCGGGCGCCATCGTCGGCACGGCATCTCCGGCATAGCTTCTCTGGCATAGCTTCTCTGGCATGAAGCGCCGCTCCGTCGTTCTGTTTCTATCGCACAAGAGGTACCCACCATGTCCGATGACTTCAACTTCCGGTTTGGCGGCATTGGACGCCTGTATGGCAACAGTGGCCTGGCCAGTCTGGCGCGCGCCCATGTCTGTGTCATTGGCATTGGCGGCGTCGGCTCCTGGGCGGCGGAAGCGCTTGCCCGCAGCGGAATCGGTCACATCACCCTGATCGACCTGGATGATATTTGCGTCTCCAATATCAATCGCCAGATCCATGCGCTCGACGGAACCATCGGCCAGTCCAAGGTGATGGTGATGGCAGAACGGCTCCGGCGCATTAATCCCCAGGTACAGTGCCAGCCGGTTCAGGCCTTCGTCACGGAAAAGAGCCTGGAAACCCACCTCAATGGCGGCTACGACTTTATCATCGACGCCATCGACAGCGTTAAGCACAAGTGTGCCATCATCGCCCATTGCCGCCGTCACAAGATCCCGCTCATTACCATCGGCGGCGCCGGCGGCCAGACCGACCCCACCAGTATTCGCTATTGCGATCTCAGCCGATCCTATCACGATCCCCTGCTGGCCAAGGTGCGCAAGAAGCTACGCGGCGATTACAACTTTCCCAGCAATCCGCAACGACGCTTTGGTATCGAATGCGTGTTTTCGGAAGAGCAGATGGTTTATCCCCAGGCCGACGGCAGTGTCTGTGAACAAAAGCCCGGAACCGAGGGCGCCAGCCTGAAACTGGACTGCAGTGGCGGTGTTGGTGCCGCGACCTATGTCACCGCAACCTTTGGCTTTGTGGCCGTGTCGCGGGTGATCCGCAAGTTGGTGGAGCGCGGCGCCCGGCACATGGATGCTGAACCGGCGCCCGCTGTCCAAACTCCCGACTCCGATACGGCATTGGCCGGATAACACCCAGCGCTTAGCCGCTATCAACCGGCTGAATCAGCACTGGCGGCTATGTGGTGGCTGTTATGCGGTGACAGCTATGCCGCGACGGTCGTCGTCACCGAGAGCAGCTCACCCAGCTCCGCCAGCAGCTCATCCCCTGACCGAAGCGGCCCGACGCCAGCGGGCGTTCCCGTCAACACCACATCGCCCGGTTCGAGAGTGAAGTGGTGGCTGATATAGCTCAGCAAGCGGGGAATGGACGTCAGCATCTGACTGCTGTTACCAGCCTGGCGCACCTCACCATTGATGCTCAGTCGCAGCGGCAGATCCGCCAGGTTCGACACCCGATCCGGGCGGATAAACGGCGAGAGTGGACAGGCACCGTCAAACGCCTTGGCAATTTCCCAGGGATGGCCCTTCTCCTTCAACGTTGCCTGCAGGTCCCGCAGGGTCAGATCCAGAGCCAGGCCGAAACCGGCGATGGCCTGGACGGCCCTGGCTTCATCCGCATTGGTCAACGTTGTGCCGACCAGCACCGCGATCTCGACTTCATGATGGCACTCGCCACGGCCAGCGGGCCAGCGCACCGGCCGGGAAAACGGCTGCACCGCCGTGGCCGGTTTGATAAACAAAATCGGCTCCGTCGGCACCGGATTATTCAGCTCCCGCGCATGCTCGGCATAGTTGCGCCCGACACAGACGACCTTCCCGAGAGGCAAATGGAAAGCGCTGCCATCGCCGAAACGGTGGATGTATTGCATCGCTTGCTCCTCTTCCACATGACGTAGTAGATGGTTATATGACCAGTAGATCGTTATATGGCCAGTAGATCGTTATGTGACCAGCAGATCGTTATATGACGAGCAGATGGCGAGCCGGGAGGCCGTGACAGGCGTCGGGCAGCACCGGCCACCCGCCCGCCTTAAGGCCAGTTACAGATCGAAGATCTTGCCAGGATTCATGACATTGTTCGGATCGAAGATCTGCTTGACCCCCTTCAGGTAAGCCACCTCCAGGGGACTGCGGGTATAGCCCAGGTAGTCCTTCTTGACCAGGCCCACGCCGTGCTCGGCGGACACGCTGCCCCGATACCGCTCGACGATCTCGAACACCCACTTGTTTACGGTTTCGCAGCGGGCGAAGAATTCCTCTTTCGTCAGGTTCTCCGGCTTGAGAATGTTCAGGTGCAGGTTACCGTCGCCGATATGGCCAAACCAGATGATCTCAAAGTCCGGATAGTGCTGGGTGACGACCGCGTCGATTTCACGCAGGAAGTCTGGCACCTTGGACACCACGACCGAGATGTCGTTCTTGTACGGGGTGCGCACGGAAATGGATTCAGAAATGCCTTCCCGTAGGCGCCAGAGATTTTTGAGCTGGGTTTCGCTCTGGCTGATGGCACCATCCAGTACCCAGCCTGCTTCAAC
>CAYXVO010000161.1:0-6822 GCA_964467875.1 uncultured Pseudomonadales bacterium
CCAGCGACCCACGGATTAACAGTCCGTTGCTCTACCGACTGAGCTATCGAGGAACCGCCATACGCAGGCTGCGAATAATATAGGCCTGCTCCAGAGGCGTCAAGCCCGGTTCCCACTGAATTTTTCGCCGATGTCGCCGGTCAGGATGACACGGTATGACCCGAGGAGACTGTATATATGGATAACACAAACCTGCTGGTGGTGCTGGACCCGAATGGCGACAATCAGGTGCTGCTGGATCGGGCGCTGAACATCGCACGGGGCACGGGGGGACGATTGCATCTGCTTGCGGTGGACTACAACAATGCCCTGAATGCGAGCTATAAGTTCAATCCGCAGGCGGTACAGGGTGTGATTGAAGAGCATCTCAACTCGATACGGCGCCGGATGGATGATCTATTGCAGCAACTGGAGCAGCAGGGACTGGCGGCCAGTGGTGAGGTGCGTTGGGCCAGTCCACTGTACGAGGCGGTGCTGACCCGTGCCGATGAGGTCGGTGCTGGACTGATCATCAAGCAGACCCACCACCATTCCACCTTGAACCGCGCATTTTTTACCAACAATGATTGGCACCTGATGCGGGAAGCGAACGTGCCCCTCTGGTTCGTGCGTGGCGAGCATCAATGGAAAGCGCAGCCCCGCATTCTGGCGGCCGTCGACCCGGTGCATGCCCGGGCCAAGGACGTGGCGCTGGATCAGCGCATTCTGAATTGGTCGCAACAGGTGGCCAGTGGTCTGGCGGGGCGTCTGGAGGTGCTGCACGTCTATGAAGTGGTTCCGACTGGGCTGGTGACGGAGTTTGATGCCATGATGGCGGATTACCCGGCGTTTCGTCAGGAGATCCGTGACCACCACCGGCAGGCACTGGAGCATCTGATTGCGGATCATGCACCCACAGCGTCCTCGCGCCTGGAGGATGGATTGCCGGAACAGGTCTTGTCCCGAATCGTGCGGGAGGATGGTATTGATCTGACGGTCATGGGCGCCGTGTCGCGTAGCGGGCTGGACCGTGTGTTTATTGGCAGTACCGCGGAACGGGTGCTGGATGATCTGGACTCCGACGTACTGGTGGTACGTTGATGGATCGCCCGGGAGCAGAGCGGGATCCCGGGCGTCAACCGAATACAGGCTCAAAAACATGAATTACTTGGCACCCACATTACTGCGTAGCGGCCATTTGCTGAGCATCTATCCCAGTATCTGGCGCAAGGTCACCACCGACCATTTCGTCCGTGAGCGCATTACCACCGAGGATGGCGATTTTCTCGATCTGGACTGGAGCCGGGTCGGCGCCCGTCGCCTGGTCGTGATTTCCCATGGCCTGGAAGGAAACAGTCGGCGCCCCTACGTCGCAGGCATGGCGCGGGCCGTCAATGCCGATGGCTGGGATGCGCTGGCGTGGAACTTCCGCTCCTGCGGCGGCGAGATGAATCGCTGTCTGCGGTTCTATCACAGTGGCGCGACCGAGGATCTGGATGCAGTCGTGTCCCATGCGCTGGCGAGCGGCACCTACGACGAGGTCGCGCTGATCGGCTTTAGCCTGGGCGGTAACCTGACGCTGGTATATCTCGGCGAGCGTGGTAGCGCCTTGCCGGCTGAGGTGTCGCGTGCGGTCGTTTTTTCCGTACCCTGCGACCTGGCGGCGGGGGCCCGCCAGCTGGCGCGTCCCATCAACTATATCTACATGCGACGCTTCATTCGGACGTTGCGGCAGAAAATGGAACTGAAGCAAAAGGATTTTCCGGACCAGATCGATCTTACCGGCATTGAGCGGTTACGGACCTTTCAGGATTTCGACGATCGCTTCACGGCGCCCTTGCATGGCTTTCGCGATGCTGAGGATTACTGGGCCAAGTGCAGTAGCCGGGGCTTTATCAGCGGAATCCGGGTGCCGACCTTGATCGTCAATGCCGCCAATGATCCGTTTCTGGTCCCCGACTGCTTTCCTGTCAAGGAAGTCGAGGGCCATGCCCAGGTGCGACTGGAAGTGCCCAGCTCGGGCGGACATCTGGGCTTTGTCTGCTTCAATGAGCAGGATCTGTACTGGTCTGAGGAGCGTGCCCTGCGATTTCTCAGGGAAGCGCGTTAGGCATCCTGGAACTTCTGCCTGACAACCCCGTCCAACTCAGCGGCGGCGATTACAGCAGCGACGGCGATTACAGAATCGATGTCAATTACAGAAGCGGCTCCAGGTGAGGCCAGATATTGTCCAATATCTGTGCCTGCGCTTCGGCCCGCGGGTGAACGAGATCGTCCTGCATCAACTCTGGCTTGACCGCGATCTCTTCCAGCATAAAGGGCACCAGTGCCGACTCGTGCTGGTCTGCGACCTGTCCGTAGAGTTGATGAAAGCCTTCGGTATAGCGTTTGCCGTAGTTTGGCGGGATGCGCATACCGACCAGCAGCACCTTGGCGTTAGCCTCCTGCGCGGCGGTGACCATGCGGGCGAGGTTTTCCTGGACCACTTTCAGGGGAAATCCGCGCAACCCGTCGTTGCCGCCAAGTTCCAGGATCACCAGCGCGGGCTTGGTACGCGCAAGCACCTCGGGTAGCCGGCGTAGGCCACCATCGGTGGTTTCGCCGCTGATACTGGCGTTGATTACACGATAGGGTTTGTCCATGATGTCGAGGCGTTTTTCGAGCAGGGTGACCCAGCTCCGTTCAACCGGAACGCCGTAGGATGCACTCAGGCTATCGCCAAAGATCAGGATAGTGGAGGCCGGTGTCGCGGCTGCACTCTGCAAGCCCGCCCAAAGAAGAAAAAACCATGCGCCAAGCAGGCCGCCAAGACGTCGGTAGGCGCGACTATGATCGGGAGAATGCATGTCGATGAATGCTCCAGCTGTTCTGGTTGCGGAAAATGTTTTCAAGTCCGTGCAGTTTGCGTCGGAACCCCTGGAAATCCTGAAAGGTATATCACTGGAAATCAACCCGGGCGAAACCATTGCCATCGTGGGTAGCTCCGGCTCGGGCAAGACGACGTTGCTTGGACTGCTGGCCGGGCTCGATGTTCCCAGCCAGGGGCGAATTATCCTGCAGGGGCAGGATCTGACTCAGCTGTCTGAAGAAGAGCGCGCCGACGTACGGGCCCGAAGTGTCGGCTTTGTGTTTCAGAATTTTCAGCTGCTGTCGTCTCTGACCGCGCTGGAAAATGTGATGCTACCGCTTGAGCTGAAAGGCGAGGAACGGCCCGAGGAGCAGGCACGCCAGTTCCTGCAGCGGGTTGGGCTGAGCCATCGGGAAACGCATTTTCCACGACAGCTGTCAGGCGGGGAACAGCAGCGGGTGGCACTGGCGCGGGCTTTTGCCTGCCGACCGCGGATCCTGTTCGCCGATGAGCCAACCGGCAATCTGGATACGGCGACCGGTGCGAAAATTATCGAACTGTTGTTCGAGCTAAACCGGGAGCAGGATACCACCCTGGTGCTGGTCACCCATGATGAGCACCTGGCCGAGCGCTGCGGGCGCGGTTTTCACATGGAGGCCGGCCAGCTGATGACGGGGGCGATCTGATGAAAATCGTCCTGCGGGAAGGTTATCGCCTGGTACGCCGTGATCAGCGTTCACGGGAGTTGCGGATCCTGGCGATCTCCCTGGTGGTGGCCGTGGCTACGGTCACCGCGATTACCGTCTTTTCCGCCAAGCTGCAGCAAATCATCTTCCAGTCATCCAGCCAGTTCCTGGCGGGCGACCGTCAACTCAGCAGTCCCCAGCCGGTCGACGAAAACTGGCTGGCCCAGGCGCGTATCCAGGGCATTGAGGTGGCGCGGACACTGGAGTTCGCCAGCATGCTGTTTGGCGACGAAGGCATGCAGCTGGTCAGCGTGAAGGCGGCCACCTCCAATTATCCCCTGAAAGGCGCACTGGAAATCAGTGACAGCCCCCGCGGCACGGCACGCACCGTCACCAATGGACCACCGCCCGGCACCCTCTGGATCGCGCCGCGTCTGTTCTCCTTGCTCGGTCTGGCCGTGGGCGACACGACGGAACTGGGCGATCAGGCATTTCAGGTGACCCAGGTTGTCCAGCGGGAGCCGGATGCCTCGTTCAGCTTTATCAATCTGTCGCCCCGGGTGCTCATGAACTGGGACGATGTGGAATCCACCGGTGTGGTCCAGCCTGGTAGTCGGCTGACCTATCGCTATCTGTTTGCCGGCGAGCCGGACCAGCTGGCGGCTTATGAGGCCTGGCTGGCGCCACGCCTCGGCCCCAGCCACACCTGGCAGGATGTGCGCAGTGGGCGGCCGGCGCTGGCCGATGCCATGGACAAGGCGGAGACCTACCTGCTGCTGGGTGGCAGCCTGGCGGTGATCCTGGCGGGCGTGGCCATTGCCATGTCGGCCCGTCAGTATGCCCAGCGCCAGTACGATACGGTGGCCCTGTTGAAGACCCTGGGCGTGCGAGGGCGTGCGGTCAGCCGCTTCTATGGCCTCAGCTTTTTGATTCTGGGTCTGGTCTGTGCCGGTATCGGCCTGTTGCTGGGATGGCTGGGACATCTGGTGGTGTTGTGGGTTTTGCGGGATCTGCTGCCGCCCGTGGTGGTGCAGACGCCCTTGAGCAGCCTCGGCATGGGTGTTGCGACGGCCATGATCAGCTTGTTGGCGTTTGCCATGCCGCCCCTGCTGATGTTGCAGAAAGTGGCGCCGGCACGGGTGTTGCGACGGGATATGCCGGTGCAGGGCAGTGGCTCGGCCTGGTTGTATGGGGTTGGCGTGCTGGCGGTGATCGGCGTGCTGTATCTCTACAGTGGCGATTGGCGGCTGACCGGGCTGGTGGTGGGCGGTCTGCTGGCAGTCGTGCTGGTATTTGTGGCGCTCGCGGCGCTCTTCTTGCGGGCCGGTCGTCTGGTGGGAACCCGGGCCGGTTCCTTCTGGAGGCTGGGGCTTGCCTCTGTCGCGCGGCGCCGCTGGCAAAGTATTTTGCAGATGGTGGTGTTTGCGCTGGCACTGATGCTGCTGATCATCATTTTCCTGACCCGCACCAGTCTGGTGTCGGAGTGGCAGGCGCAGTTGCCGGAAGACGCACCTAACCATTTCCTGATCAATATCGCACCTGGGGATATACCCTCTCTGGACGACTATCTGGAGCAACAGGCGGTGCCGGCCGCGGGCCTGTATCCCATTGTGCGTGGGCGCCTCAGCCACATCAATAACGAACCGGCGCGGCGGGTGGTGAGCAAGGACGAAGAAGTCAACGCGCTGAACCGCGAACTCAACATGACCTGGATGGAGACCCCGCCTAGCGACAATCGCATCGTGGAAGGGGAGTGGTGGGACGCGGCCGCGGGCGCACAGCCCTGGGTGTCGGTGGAGGCCAAGCTGGCCAAGCGCCTGGGTCTTCAGTTGGGCGATCTGCTGACGTTCACCATTGGCGACCGACGGGTCGATGTGACCGTCAAAAGCTTCCGCACCGTGGAGTGGGACAGCATGAAGCCGAACTTCTACGTGGTGTTCACGCCGGGCTTTCTGGACGAATTTCCCACCACCTACATCACGAGCATTCACCTGAAGCCGGAGCAGAAGGGGCTTCTGAACGAATTGACCGGGCGCTATCCGACGGTCACGATCCTGGAGCTGGACCAGTTGATCGAGCGGGTGCGCGCGGTCATGGCGCAAGTCAGCGTCGCGGTCGAACTGGTACTCGGTCTGATCCTGATTGCCGCGTTGCTGGTGGTGGCGGCACTGGTGAATGTCACCATGGGCGAGCGCTATCATGAGGGCGCGCTGCTGCGGGCGCTTGGTGCGGGCCGGCGGCTGATCGCGGGTGGCATCTTCGTCGAGTTTGCGGTGCTGGGGGCCTTGGCGGGCCTGGTGGCGGTGATCGGGGCCGAGTTGACGGTTTGGGCACTCCAGATTCTGGTGCTGGATATTCAGGCCCAGGCCCACCCGAAGGTCTGGCTGCTGGCGCCGCTTTTGGGCGCACTGGTGGTTGGTTGCCTTGGGTATCTGCAAAGCCTGCGGGTGGTGCGGGTCGCACCCATGGAGGCAATCCGCCAGGTCCATTAGTGGTTTCACCTGTAGCAGTTTCACATGTAGCGGCTCCAGTTGGATTGGTGCTTTTACCTGTAATAGCGCTTTTTGAAGTGGCGCCTTAAAAGGGGAGCTGATGATCGAGCACATGCATTGCTGGGAATATCCGGCGGAACCAGGGCTGGTTTTACGGGGGCTGCACACCGAGCCGCAGAATCGGCCACTGGTGCATTTCCTCCATGGCAATGGCTTTTGCGGTCTGGTCTACGAGCCCTGGCTCCGGCAATTAGCGGTCGATTACGACCTGTTTCTAAGCGATGCGCAGGGCCACGGGCTGAGCGACGTGGGGGCGCATTTCGTGGGCTGGAACCGCAGCGCGGAACTGGCCATCCAGGCACTGGAGGCCCATCGCGATCTCTGGCCGTCGCAACCGGTTTATGGTGTGGGTCATAGTTTTGGTGGGGTGCTCACGTTGTTGATGGCAGCCCAGCGACCGGATCTGTTCGACCGGGTGGTACTGCTTGATCCGGTCATCTTCACCCGCCGCATGATTGGCGTGATGGCGTTATCCGATGTGGTGGGGCTGTGGCGGCGCAACAGCATGGCCACCCGTGCCCGCAAGCGGCAGCGGGTGTGGCCGTCGCGTGAGGCGGCCTGGACGTATTTTCATGGCCGGGGCATGTTCAGGGGTTGGCAGGAGGATTGTCTGGCGGCCTACATCGACCATGGCTTGAAACCGGAAGCGGACGGCTCTCTGTCGCTGCGTTGCCCGCCCAGCCGGGAAGCCGACATTTTCAGCTCGTTTCCCCGGGGTCTGTGGCGCGCAATCGATCGGGTCAAGGTGCCGGTCACC
>CAYXVO010000162.1:0-4140 GCA_964467875.1 uncultured Pseudomonadales bacterium
CTTCCAGGTTGGGGTTGTTTTCCAGGCCTTCGATGCGGCGGATTTGGTTGTCGAAGAGACTCAGGTCGCGAAGCTTCTTTAATTTCGAAAGGTCAACCATTCGCTCAATACGATCGTTTTCAAGCTGTAGCTTCCTGAGTGTCACTAAATTCCGGAACGGCTCCATGGACGTCAGGCCACAATCTCTCGTCGAAAACACTTCTAGCTTTGGTAGGGTCTCGAGAGGTGACCAGTCCTTCACCGCGCATCGACTCATGTAGATTCGGCTCAGATTCGGGAGATTGCGTAGAGGCTCGAGATCCTGAATGGGATAGCCCGGAATCATCAGCAACTCCAAGCGGGCCATCTTCTCCAATCCCTTCAGGCTGGTCATGGGGCGTTTCATAGTAGCAGCGGCATGAAGCGCTCTAATACTGTAAAGGTGGCTGATATCCGTTAGGCGCACTAATGGGTTCTTACCGACTTCCAGATAGTCTAAGTTCGGTAGTTCACCGATGCCCTTCAGGGTCTCCAGGCGATTTCCGCTGAGATCGAGAAGCCTTAGCTTTGGTAGATGCACCAGTCGCTGAATGTGGGTAATGCGGTTCCCCATCAGCACCAGCTCCTCAAGCTCAGGCATATTGCCAAAGTCTAAACTTGTCAGTTTGTTGCCCGCCAGAGAAACGCTGCGCAGCGATTTAAGCTTTGAAATAGTGTTGATATCGGAGAGGGTGTCGTCATAGAGGTCAAAGGCGACGATACGTCCCTGACTGTTGATTAGCACCCGATTCCTGAGCCCCCAAACATCGGTCACGTCGCCTGATGACAACCGGATATCTCTGTACTTGAAAACGCCGGGGGCTTCGGCGTACTCAAATCCTGTAATAAACTTGAATTCATCTATCCGACGACCGGCGCTTTCCGCTATTTTGGTAAAAACGGCGTAATCCTCCGGATGAACTTGAGGCGCATCGGCCCAGGACAGCCCCGCGCAGAGAACCATCAGCCAAAACAGCACAAAACGCTGATGTAGGGGGTGCTTCATCCAATGCCCCCTTCCTCAAATACCTCAGGTTCCTTTAGGAGTCCTCGGCTGATCATGTCGGCAAGCTCCATGTAGTCTTTTTGTTCGAGTTCTGCCTTTTCTAGTTCCACGGCAATCTCCGAACCCGTCCGGCCATCGGGCAAGGTCCAGGTTTCGCGTCCGGGCTGGGTGACGAACTCATAGGCATTGCGAACCAATGCGACTTCCGCAAGGCGTAGATCCTTCTGAAGGCTCTCTGCTCGTTTATACATGGCCGGCAGGGGAATCTCCACCGACTCCAGAATCTTTTCATCGTCGAAATTCAACCGCATTAAGGGCACCACGGCTCGTATGTCTATCGGATGCCAGCTCAGGCCCCTCGGGCTGGTCACGCCTGAAGTGTGGCGGCTATGCAGCATGGCTCGGGCCTGCTTGAATTGGTCCGCCAGGGGCAGCTCAGCGCGATAAAAATCCTCGAAAGCCATGCGCCGTCCGTTGGCTGCTTCAAACCGGTGTTCGCCGAAGGTTTTCAGCAGTGCTTCAAACTGAAGATCCAGCGGGCGACGGTTCAAATCCATGATTGTCTGGGTCACGTCCATCAACAGCAGCCCAGTGCTCAGAATTACGCCTAACACTAGAGCAACCTCTCCGGCCACGGGCACCAGCAAAATACCGCCGACTGCGAAAGCTCCGCGGCGGGCCAGCCAGCCGCCGGCGTTTCGCGCCGAGGCTTGGGCAGCCTGGCCGGCCGCGGACAACGTCCATTTTTTTACGGCATGACCATAGGTCGCGAGTGCCAAGCCGGTCGCTACGGCCAACTCCTTGGCACTATCCGCGACATAGGCACGCTGAGAGTGTTCCTTGGCGCTCCACACCGATAGAACCATGGACAACAGATTCAAGCGTTGGGCTATGGCATCGATACGCGCGGCTTTTTGCGCTGCATCCGCTGAGCTCAGCCTCAGCCCACCGGCAAAGCGTCGCCCCGTCAGCATCTGGCTTACCAGCATCCGCGCCGACACGCCTTTGATGTAGGCCTGTCCGCAATAATCCACAACCTCCGCCACATAACGTAGAGCGACCTCTTCATTCTCCGCCCACTCCCGCTTTAGATTGCCAAGGGTTTCATAGTGCAGCATCCAGAACACCAGCTGCATGGTGACCTTGTATCCGAAGTAGTTCCGCCCGGCGTAGAGCTGGTCCGAGAAGCCTTCCGCGCCCTGGGCGGGTTTGCCATTCGCGTCCTGCACGGGAAAACGCCGCCAGACTTGTCGCATGATTACATCCTGGGCCGTATTGCTCAGCGTGTTGCGGCCTCCTTTTGGCTTTCGGCCGCCTGGAAAATACTGGCGCCCATGGGCTCGTAGCAAGAGATAAACGGCATCTTTGAATCGCCGAAAATCGGCGTCTGCGGGCGAAACACCGGTGAGCCGCATCATGCCAAAGAACAACTTGATGTGAAGCGAATTTCTACCAGTGGACTTGGCGGCAACCAAATGCGAGACGTAGTCGGCGTAGACGTCTAGTACCACGTGCATGACGGAGGGCGGCCCGGGAAGTGAGCGAAACAAAGTGTCCGCAAAGGATTTATACAGCTCTAGAGCTACTAAGACGGGCGAGCGAGTCCTACCCTTGTCTTCAGAAGCTGATTCACCTAAAAGATGGGCATCAATTTCTTTGCCTAACCTCTCAAGTAGTGGCGCAAGAACATTACCGTCTTCCTTCTGATCATAGAAAACGTCTACAGCTCGCCCTAACTGCTCTTTCGCCTCCCCCTCCTCCAACACCAACGACTCCCCCTCCCCATTATCCGCCACCCACAGCACACAGGCTTCCAGGTGCTCCGTCCACGCCTTCTCCTTGTAACTGGTGTTATCCAACGCGGCGTAGCACTTCCCGAGGGTCTCGAAGATATGCACCCAGTGGGGCTCCAGTTCCATATCGGGCCCCGGGGGAGGCAGGTTGCCTTCCGGCTCCTGCTGGCAGGCGGCGGCCATATAGCGCTTCAGCTCGATGGAGAGTGCCGGGCATTTTAGGAGGTCCCACAGCTTGCCGGCTTCCGCTTCCAGTTCCAGCTTGAGGGAGGCGAGCTTGAAGTCTGGTGTGTCGGTGGGTTCGTCGAGCCAGGTGGCGATGCTGCTCTCCATCTCGTCCAGGGCCTGGATGAGCTGGTCGGCGGATTGAAGTTCCGCCTTATCGTTGCGATTGTGGCACTGGGTTCGGTACAGGTTCGCCATGCCCTGCATCCGGCTGATCCAGGCCAAGGACTCCACGTGGCCGTTGACCGCGCCAGCGCAACGCCGTTGTACCCGCAAGACACGATCGAGTTGCCGGCTCAGGCGGCGGTCCCATTCGGGCAAGGTGCAGTACAGGGCCAGAGTGGTGACGTAGCCGCCATCCATCAACACCGGCTCCGGCAGGGTGGGCTTGGACCAAACGGCGCCCTCGCCGCCACTGGCCGGGGCCAGGGTCGCCAGGTTGCGGGTGGTGAAGTGCCCCCGGTCCACCGGATAGAGCAAGAAGCCGTATTTGCGCTGTTGGTAGAAATATTGATTGCTGATCCGGCGATGGAGGTTACGGATTTCAAAGTCGGTCCAGCCGGCTTTTTGTAGCAGGGCATCCGCCTGCTCGGGCTGGCCTTGCAGCACGCCCCTGGCGAAGAGGTTGGCGTAGACCTGTTCGGCCACCGTGATCTCGGGCTGACTGGCACTCCGTCTCGGCTCCTGCGTGACCAGGTAGTTCTTCTCCTGCTGCTTGCCGCCGAACGCCAGATTGTAGCCTTCCGCAAACTGGCCAAAGGCAGCGGTGTTGTTGATGGACTCCAATTGCCCCGCAATTTCCTGGCGAAAGCGGTCCCGGGGCGCCATTGCGGCCTGGACCACCTGGCGCGGCGACAGCTTGGGCCGGACCATCAGGCGGTTGGTTTCGAGGTCGATGTGATGAAATCCCAGATCCTCGGGAAGCGCCAGGCTCTGAATCAGGTATCCCTCGGCATCGGTGACGCCCACGCCAATGGGCAGCATGATCTGCAGGTTCTTGAAGATCTCGCCCGGGTCCTGGGCGATCTGAGTTGGTTGCCGGGCATCGTACAGCCAGTAGAGGAGCGTGCCGTCTTTCAGTGGCGTGTCGGGGTCATC
>CAYXVO010000162.1:4150-6778 GCA_964467875.1 uncultured Pseudomonadales bacterium
TGCTTTGGTCCTGGATGGGCAGCACGCAGGAAACACCCAGGGCCTGCTCATCGTCGAAGCCGTCAAGGGCCGGAAGGGTCGGCGCGTCTTGCGTCGCCAGTGGGTACACGGCCTTGCGCGCCAGAATCTGTTCCAGTTGGTTCGAGTCGCCGTTGCCGAAAGCTTCCTGCAGGGCTTTCAGTTCCCGCTCAAGGTCCTTCTCCGCATCCTGGCGATCGTCCTCGTACCAGACGCAGACGTGCGCGAAGACGCTCGGATCCAGGTCCATGGCGTCGTGTAGCAATGCCCATTGGCGTTCCAGGCGTTGCAGGATTTGCGTGGCGACGTAGGTCTTTGAGCGATATTCGTAATGCTGGCTCGAGCTCCAGATCCGGGGATTGGCGGGGTTGGTCGGCTGGTGGGCGTGGAGTTCTTCCAGGGTGGCCAGAATAATGCGCTGGCGCGCCATCTGCTTGCGAAGCGACTCCAGGTCCGGCAGCAGATTCTTCAGCGGCGTATGGCGCAGCGCATGGCTGTTCAGTTGCGACATGGTGGGCAAATCCTTTTGCTCTGGCGTTTATTGATGTCCGCACCGGAATCAGGCGAGGCCCGACTCCAGGTTTTGTAGATAAGGTTCCAAGTCGCCTTCTTCCCGCAACCCCTGCACGGCGAGAAAACGAGCCTGAATCGCCTCTACCTGTTGCGGGTCGTCCAGTTCCGCAGAGTATCCACTCAGGTACAGCACGCGTTGTTGCCGGCCCCGCGCCTCGGTCAGCGGCGCCAGCTCGCCCGGTCGCAGGCGCCAGCGCTGGCGTTCGCTCTCCACCTCCGGCCGTGGCCAGACGGTAAGTATCAGGGTTTGGTTGGCCGCGATTTGGGCGGCCTGGATACAGCCATCGGCATCGGTTTGTCCCCTAACCCTCGCCGCGCCCATCGTCAACTCATAGGGAACCTTGGCCAGGGATTGGCCCATGGCGTCGAGCAATTTGATGGATAAGCGCTCGCTGTCCGGCACGTAAGCCACGGCGATTTCCTGCCGCCGATGTGGCTCCACCACCCGCTTGCGGGGCGCAGGTGCGTCCAGCAGGGCCTCGGTGGCCGGTCCCGTGGCGGCGCCCTGGGAAAACCCGCGCTGTTGGGAATAGCTCCCCAATTCATCCAGCCCGATTGTGAGCCGTTGCAGCTTGTCGGCCTGGGCTTCCAGCGCTTCGATTCGCGTCCAGCTCCAGGGTTGGCGAGTAAAGGCCAAGCGCACACCCTGCCCGCCCCGTTGGTACGCGCCCTTGATCCGGTATGGCACCCAAACCGCCAGCAGCGCCTTGCCATCCACCTCGCGCACCGCTGCGGGATCGGCCAGTCCAAACCCATATTGCCGGCGATACCAGTCCACCCGCACATCCCGCAGGGCGCCTTGGTCATCCACCGCCAACTCGCGCCATAGACGGCCTTGCCAGAAGACGTACAACCAGCCGTCGGTCAACAGATCCGCCTGCACCCGCTCGTCTGGAGACGCTAACCGCCGTAGCGGTTTGACCGGAATCAACAGATTCTCCCATTCCGGCTTCTCGGTCGTCGCGGGTTCGGTGGTCAAGCCCTTGGCAAGAGGTAACAACATCGGGCTAGGGCCGGCCTTCATGGCCACCGCCAGTGCCACCTGGCAGGGCTGGTTGGGCAAACCTTCGAAACTCACCAGGCTGCGATGCCGGTCCCGGTCATGACTGCTGGCCTGGCGTTCCTCGGCCGGCCGCTCGCCCTGGGCGTATAGATATAGGCTCTGACTCCGTTCCAGATCACGACCCGCGACCTCGATAACCAGCTTACGAGTGGGCGTGGACGGATGGGTCGCCGCCGATACGGCGCCTGCTCCAGCCAGTGCGGCATAACGCTCCGCTAACGAAACATGCCGAAACTCTCCCACCGGCAGGGGTGCGGGCGGCGGAGCAGCCTTGGGCGCGGCCGGGCCAGTGGCGCCATGACCACTCACGGGCATCAGCCTGGCCAGGCGGAAGAGCTGACGCTGGCCCAGAACGTAATCCGCCAGCGCCGCGCCCTGCTGCACGCCGGTGGCCACGCCTAGTTTTTCCAACTGCTGGAGAGCGGGCGCGGCATGATAACCATGCCCCCCAAAAACGTCGTGCAGGATCTCTCGGTAACCGAGATCCCAGTCGGGTATCTCTTGCCCACCCGACGGCACGGGAGCACCCGGGGCGAGGATCCAATAATGACTCGCGCCGGCTTGAAAGTGCGGCGCCGTGCGTGTGTGTTGCTGCATTGATCGTTCCCTGATCGTGATCCATCTGGCGCTCGCATCGCGCCATTCTTGATGCCTGGAGGATCATAACGACCCAGGACCCGGAGTCAACCGTCAAGTTCACGGGCAACTTGCAACAGCCTGTATATGCATGTCCGGCACCCTGCACAGGGCGCAAATGCAAGACACTGATGCACTGGGCCGGCAGAAACCTCATCAGGACCGGATATCTGTGTGTGGCAGCCACCAGCAGACGATTGATCACGCCGGAACTGCTATTTTGGTGAATAGGGAGGGTCAAGCTCTCTAAAGGCACTCTAGAGCAGGGAACTGTAGGTTAAGGAGCAAAGTCGCCAAGGAACAAAGTCGCCAAGGAACAAAACACATGACCACCACAG
>CAYXVO010000163.1:0-6760 GCA_964467875.1 uncultured Pseudomonadales bacterium
GGAATACTCGCTGATCACCCAGTAAGCGACCTGTTTTATAACAACTGCAAACTCACCTTTTGGCATTAAGGACTCGGAAGATGTCTAAGAACAACTCGAATAAACTACAACCATTTAGCCTACGGACCGGCAAGGCTCTGGGAAGTGCCCGAAACGCACTGGCGCTGGGAATTTCCGCGTCGCTGATGAGCTCCGTGGCGATGGCCCAGGAAGAGGAAAGCTTTGAGCTGGATACGCTGCAGATTGAAGAGCGTACCATCGATACCAACCCTTATGCCGAGCCAGGTGCGCCTTACAAAGCCAAGTTTTCAGGCGACCAGCGCAAGGTTAAGCCGTTGGCGGAAACGCCACAGACAATCACTGTGCTGACGCAAAGCCAGATCAAGGATTCCGGTCGCTCTGATCTGCGGGAAATTCTGGCGGCACAGCCGGGTATCACGCTGGGTACGGGCGAGAACGGGAACGCGTTTGGCGACCGTTACGTCATCCGTGGCCACGAAGCCCGCAGCGACGTGTTTGTCGACAGTCTGCGCGATCCCGGCATGACCATTCGCGAAAGTTTTGCAGTTGAGCAGGTCGAAATCACCAAGGGACCCAGCTCCACCTTCGCTGGTCGCGGCTCCACGGGCGGTGCCATCAATGCCATTACCAAGCAGGCCAGCCCGGAATATAACTTTAACCGGGTGGAAGCGGGTGTCGGCACCGACGACTATCGCCGTATTACGCTGGATAGCAACCTGCCGGTGAACGACGATGTGGCGGTGCGGGTCAACCTGCTGCACGCCTACGAGGAAGTACCCGACCGAGGGCCAGCGGACCGCGAGCGTAACGGTGTTGCCTTGTCCGGTTCTTACCAGGCCACCGACAGACTGAACTTCGTAGCGGATGTGTATTACCTCGATGCGAAAGACAAACCGGATCTGGGGACCTACCTGGATGCCAACCGGGGACGTCGCCCGAACAAGGACATTCCTGTTTACCTCCAGGACGAAGATTTCCTTGAGTCGGACATTCAGTCCTACACGTTCCGCATCGGTTATGACTTTACCGATAAACTCCGTCTGGAAAACGCCTCTCGTTACGGCACCACGGACAACGGCTATGTCGTGACTGGTGCGCGGGGCACTAACCGCCATGAGACTGACCCGTTCGCGCCCGGAGCCGAAACCATTTCCCTGAGCAACCACCAAGGCTGGCAGGAAGTGGATTATTTCGCCAACCTGACCACGCTCTATTGGGATACCCAGTTGGCCGGACAGCGCCACCAGTTCGTGGTGGGGGCGGAGTTCAGCAAGCATGATGTAATCAACGGTAATTACAATATTGCCTATGGTGGCGTCAGCAACTGTACGACATCAGGCCGTGGTGGTCCTTCTGCGGGCTATTGTATTGTCGACCCGGCAGGCAACGAGGTTGCCAATATGGGTGACCTCATGCAGCGTGATATCAGCCGTGGTGCCAAGGACGTGGATTATACCATCGAAACGATTTCCTTGTCGTTGATGGATACCATCGACCTCACGAATCAGTGGAGCCTGGCTCTGGGCGTGCGTCTGGATCACTTTGACTACGTCAACAAGGTCACTTCGGGTGGCACCACCACCAAGTTCGACTACTCAGATACGCTCTGGAATGGTCATGCTGGTCTGGTGTACAAGATTACCGATCATGCCAATGTCTACCTCACCTACAGCACGGCTGCTGAGATCAATGGTGGCGAGTCAGATGTGGGCGGTAACTGTGGCTACGGTGGTATCTGCGGCGGCGCGGACGTGATTGGTGAGAGCAAGCCGGAGAAGAGCGAAAATATCGAACTGGGCACCAAGTGGAACATTCTCGATGAGAAACTGCTGCTGACGGCAGCCGTGTTCCGGGTGACCAAGGACGATGTCATGGAAGGCGCTGATTACGAGACCACCGGCACCCTCAATACCGGCAAGAACCGAGTGGAAGGGGTAGAGGTTTCTATCGCGGGGAATATCACCCATGACCTGAGCGCCATGTTTGGTGCCGCCCTGATGGATGCGGAGGTTTTGGAAAGTGTTGACCCTGCGAATGAAGGCAAGACTCTGGCAAACTTTGCAGACAAGAGCCTGTACCTCCAGTTGCGCTATCAGTTGACGGATGCCTTTGCATTCGGTGCTGTCGCCAACTACGCCAGCGAAGTCTTCCTGGGTCAGCCGGATGCCGCTGCCACAGACTTCGGCGTGCCGTCTTACACCGTCTATGACCTGTTCGCGGACTATCACGTCACCAAGGATTTGTCGGTGCGTCTGAACGTGGGTAACGTGACGGATAAAGACTACTACTTCACGGCATACCGTAGCGGTGCCTTCACCTACATCGGTGACCGTCGCAACGCACAGCTGTCGGTAGCCTACGACTTCTGATGTGCTGATTCCGGCAGCAGCAAAATCTGCCGCTGTCGGATGCCAGGATCAGATATTTAAACCAACAGTGGACTCAATTTGATCGAGCCCACAGTTGGTTTGGTCTCATCCAAATTGCTCCACCTGTAGGGAGCTTATGAATCCTCGCAAACAACCTCTGGATCAGCTTCCAGCTGATCTTCTCTCTGCGGCGGACTATGAACGTTTGGCTGCTGACTTTCTCGATCCCGCGACCCTGGCCTATATCGCTGGCGGTAGCGGCGATGAACATAGCCTGCGGGACAATCTCCAGGCATTCTCCGAACTGCGGATTCAACCCCGTCTCCTGACCGATTGCCGCCGTGGCAATACCCGGCTTTCACTGTTCGGTCAGACGCTTCATCACCCTATTTTGCTGGCACCGGTCGGCAACCAGAAACTGGCGCATCCCCAGGGTGAGCTGGCGGTCGCCCGCGCGGCGGAGGCTACCGACAGCTGTCTGATCGCCAGCACGGTGGCGTCCTGTGGCTTGGAGGCAATCGCCGCGGGAACGGACGGTTCCAAATGGTTCCAGCTGTATTTCCAGCCCGGTCGTGAGCAGACGCTTGCCTTGCTGCGACGGGCGGAAGCCGCAGGCTACAGCGCGATTGTGGTGACACTGGATACACCCATTCAGCCAGTTAGCCGACGTGCCCTGCGGGCGGGTTTTCGCCTGCCACCGGAGCTGGCGCCAGCCAACCTGCGGGACGCGCCGCCGGCGGGCCAGGTCGTGCTGGCGCCCGGCGACAGCCTGGTGTTTCAGGGCATGATGCGGGATGCGCCGGGCTGGGATGACCTGACATGGCTGCTGCAACAAACCCAATTGCCGGTGATCGCCAAGGGCGTGCTGAATCCGGCGGATGCCTACCGTCTGCAAGAGCTGGGCGTGGCTGGCCTGGTGGTGTCCAACCACGGTGGGCGGGCCCTGGATGGGGCACCGGCTGGAGTGCGGGTTTTGCCCGCTATCCGTGCCGCCGTGGGCGAGCATTACCCGTTACTGCTCGATGGCGGCATTCGCAGTGGTTATGACGTGTTCAAGGCGCTGGCCAGTGGCGCCAATGGCGTGTTGATCGGCCGCCCTCAGGTATACGCATTGGCGGTGGCCGGCGCGCTGGGCGTGGCGCACCTGCTGAAACTGCTGCGGGACGAACTGGAGCTCTGTATGGCCATGGCAGGCACGCCGACGTTGGCGGACATCACTCACGATACGCTTTACCGCAGGTAAGCCACCCTGGGCGACGCTCATCCAGAGTGACCATTAGATGCTGATAGACAGGTGACCCATGCTAACGCTGATTGAACAGGTTCTGAGCGCGGACGAAGTCCGGCAGTTTCGCACGCATCTGGAGCGCGCCCAGTGGGTGGACGGCCTGGTGACGGCCGGCACGCGTTCGGCCAGCGTCAAGCAAAACCTGCAACTGGACGAAGACGCGGAAGTGGCGATTCAGTTGGGCAACCATATCCTGAAAAAGCTCGGCCACCATCCCCTGTTTCTCTCCGCGGCCCTGCCGGAGAAGATCTACCCACCCAAGTTCAACTGCTACCGTGATGGCGGCCGCTACGGTGCTCATGTGGATGCGGCCGTGATGCCCTTGCGAGCGACCCGTAGCAGCCTGCGTAGTGATCTCTCGGCCACGCTGTTTCTGACCGAACCAGACGAGTACGAGGGTGGCGAGTTGACCATCGAAACCGAGTTCGGCGCCCAACAGGTCAAGCTGGCGGCGGGCGACATGGTGCTGTATCCCTCGTCCAGCCTGCACCGCGTTGAACCGGTGACCCGTGGCGCCCGGGTTTGCTCGTTTTTCTGGATCCAGAGCATGGTGCGCGACGAGGGCGAGCGCACGTTGCTGTTCGATCTGGACCAGTCCATTCAGGCGCTAACACTGGGACGGGCGGCGGATGACGCAGACATCCTGCGGCTGACCGGGGTGTACCACAACTTGCTGCGGCGTTGGGCGCAGGTCTGAGTTCTAGGCAGTCTCCAGTGCTTCAACGCAGGCCTTGCTGATCGCCCGGAGATGCCGAATATCCGTACCGCAGCAGCCGCCAAACACATTGAGGTGGGGCAGTTGTTGCAGAAAGTCCTGGTAGGATTGACCCAGCTCCACGGGATTCCCCGCATCCAGTTCCGTTGAATTGTCGAGTTCCGCATGGCTCTTGCGCGAGGCGTTGGCGCGAATTCCGTGTATGCGGCGCGTCCAGGGCGCTCCGCTGGCAAGCACCGCTTTGAAATGGCTGGGATGGGCGCAGTTGATCATGTAATAGGCCGGGGCTGAACCGGTCGCCTCATCCACTTGTGTGATGGCCTCGCCCAGCGGCTGCCCGGTCGGCAGGGTCCCATTGGTCTCCACCGTGAACGAGATGGCGACGGGGAGTGGTACGGTCTTCGCGGCTTTCACAATGCCGATGGCCTCTTCCGCATGGGTCATGGTCATGGCACAGATCATGTCCACACCGGCGTCGCGCAAAGTTTGGATCTGCGCCAGGTGGTACTGTTCGGCCTCATCGGGCGTCATGCGGGTCGATGGATTATAGCCGTCGCCCCGTGGGCCAATGCAGCCACTGATGATAATCGGTGGCTGGGGCGTCTGGTATTCATCGCGCAGCTCCCGCATTAGTGCTATGGCCTGGCGGTTCAGATCGGCCAGTTCAGTGACCGAATAGCCCAGCTTCCCGCCCCAGTCCGCACTGGCCCGCCAGGTTGGGCTTTCCAGAATAAAGCCAGCGCCTTGTTCGCGCGCCAGTTCCAGATAGGGTCGGTAATAGTCCTTGAGCGTTTGGCGCCCAGGGGCATCCTTGAGTAAGCCAATCGCAGCAAAGCAGGGAAGATCCAGGCCTTGGTGAAAGATCAGGGTGGTTTCCAGTCCCCCATCGGTAAGGAAGAATTCGTCGGTTTGATGCGGTAGAGGAGCCGAGGAGGTGTTCATATCAGCCTTCCTGTTGGTTGATCAGGAGTCTTCGTGACGCCGAACGATGAACGACTGCCTGCATTCATTACCAACGAAGAGTACTGCAGGCGCCAGGCTGGCAATAGTCGAAAAAACTGGTGGTTTGGGAGGCACAAAGCCCACACCGGAGATTGTCTTGGCGCGGCGACAGTCGGGAGCGAGCCAGCGCAAGCATATTGTTCTTCCATGGAATGGAGGAGTGGAGTATGCGTTACCATTACATGGATTTGTTGCGCGGGCTGTTGATGGCATTGGGAGTCGTGCTGCATGCCGTGCTAGCTGTGTCGCCTAATCCCTGGAATCTGAGTACCACGATATCCACGGATCTCTATATGCCGCTGCATCAGTTCATCCACAGTTTTCGGATGCAGGCGTTCTTTCTGATCTCCGGCTTCTTTGCTGCGCTCCTGTTGACGCGGATGAGTCGGCAGGACTATCTCCGTAAGCGCCTGCAGCGAATCCTGATCCCCCTGGTGGTGTGCGGTTTGACGCTCAACTTGTGGATGTATCGCGGGCTGGACTGGGATGCGTCCTACTGGCTGGGCGGCAAATGGCTGGCCCATCTGTGGTTTCTCGGATACCTGGCGTTGTACATGGCCGCGACGGCACTGATGTTTCCAATACTGGTACGGCTGTGTCGGGACATCCCCTATTACGTTTTCGCGCCGCTGATCGCGGTGCTTTATCTCTGTGCAACGGCGGCGGGCTGGCGCATGCCGTCTTCGCCACACGGAAGCTACTGGCTGTTATTCGAATTTGGCGGTCTCTTCGCCTACTCGGTATTTTTCTTTGCCGGAGTTTATCTGGGCTTGCACCGGCGTTTGTTCGACCAGGCTCACAGCCTTGGTTGGAACCTCGTGTTTGCGCTGGTGGCCGGTGGAGGATTGCTTCTGCTGGATGGTCGCTACGCGACCTTTCATTTCTTTGCCGGTCTCTGGGGTTTGGCAATCACCGGATTACTATTCAGCGGCGCGCGTCGCCTGGTTACGGGCGAGCGGCGCTGGGTCCGCTTTCTGGCGGACTCCAGTTACAGCCTATACCTGTTTCACCAGCCATTGCTCGTTGGAGTCGGCGTCTATTTCGTCTGGATGAATCCCCATGTGTTCTTTATCGGCTCAGTGCTCGCCGTGACTCTGGTCTGTTGGGGGCTGCATGCCTGGGTGGTCTCTCCCTCGCCCTGGCTGGCCTATTTGTTCAACGGCAAGCCATTGGCCGAGTCCCCTTGGCTCAGCTTGCGTAGAGCATTGGGTATCGAGGTACCGGGGCCGGCGAAACACACGCATCCGGCGTGGCATAGAGCCGGGCCATCGGTTCGCAAATTGGGACAGGCGGGATTGGTGCGGGCGCCATCGCTGGCGCCAAAGCACAGGGGGGAGCGCTAGATGGATGAAGTAAATTCACGAA
>CAYXVO010000164.1:0-6728 GCA_964467875.1 uncultured Pseudomonadales bacterium
CCCACCAATATCCATGAAGTGCTGGAGCGGGTCTGCAGTCTGCTTGAGGCGGAATGCGAGGACCGGATTTACCTGGAGCGGGACTACGACCCCAGCATTCCGGAGTTTGCAGGCGACAAGGAGCAGTTGATCCAGGCATTTCTCAACATCGCCCGCAATGCCATGCAGGCCCTCGACCAGCAGGACGCACCTAACAAGTGCATCAAGTTCCGGACCCGCGCCCTGCGCCAGTTCACTATTGGTCAGACCAAGCACCGGCTGGCGGTGCGCATCGACATCATCGACAACGGTCCGGGCATGCAGGAGTCATTTCTCAAGAACATTTTCTACCCCATGATCAGCGGCCGACCGGAGGGGACCGGGCTCGGGTTATCCATCGCTCAGAGCATCATTGGCCAGCACCGGGGCCTGGTGGAGTGCGAAAGCGAGCCGGGCCGGACCGATTTTATTGTGTTTATACCCCTGGAACGGAAGCCCTAGTGACGGCTTGCCGCACAGCCAGCGAAGGAACAGCGCGGACCACGCAGCGGAGATAACGATGAAAGCAGCCAATGTATGGATAATTGATGACGACCGCTCGATTCGCTGGGTCCTGGAAAAGGCCCTGGATCAGGAGCAGTTCGTCACCCGCTCGTTTGAGAACGGCGACAGCATCCTCAATCGGCTGCAGCGGGAACAGCCGGATGCCATCATCAGCGATATTCGCATGCCCGGCATTGACGGGCTCGACCTGCTGAGCGAAGTGCACACCCTTTACCCCGAACTGCCGGTCATCATCATGACGGCCCACTCGGATCTGGACAGCGCCGTGTCGTCCTACCAGAGCGGCGCCTTCGATTACCTGCCCAAGCCGTTCGACGTGGACGACGCGGTGTCTTTGGTCAAGCGTGCCGTGGCCCACTCCCACGAGCAGAAGGCCCAGCGCCAGCAGTCTCGCCAGGAGGGTTTTCGCAAGACCACCGAGATCATCGGTGAGGCGCCGGCCATGCAGGAGGTGTTTCGCGCCATTGGCCGCCTCGCCCAATCCAACATCACGGTGCTGATCAACGGCGAATCCGGAACCGGCAAGGAGCTGGTGGCCCGTGCCCTGCACCAACACAGCCCGCGCAAGGGGAACTCATTCATCGCCCTCAACATGGCGGCGATTCCCAAGGACCTGATTGAATCGGAGCTGTTCGGTCACGAGAAAGGCTCTTTCACCGGGGCCGGTGGCCTCCGCCAGGGGCGCTTTGAGCAGTCCAATGGCGGCACCCTGTTTCTTGACGAGATCGGCGACATGCCGCCGGACACCCAGACCCGCCTGCTGCGGGTGCTGGCCGACGGCGAGTTCTACCGGGTGGGCGGCACCACGCCCATCAAGGTGGATGTGCGGATCATTGCCGCCACCCACCAGAACCTGGAGAAGCTGGTACAGGAAGGACGCTTTCGGGAGGACTTGTTCCACCGCCTGAACGTCATCCGCATCCACATCCCCAAGATGAGCGAGCGGCGCGAGGACATCCCGCGCCTGGCCCAGTATTTCCTCAAACGCGCGGCGGACGAGCTCAACGTCGAGTCCAAGCTACTCAAGCCGGAAACCGAGGAATACCTCGCCAGCCTGCCCTGGCCCGGCAACGTGCGCCAGCTGGAAAACACCTGTCGCTGGCTGACAGTGATGGCGTCCGGCCGTGAAGTCCATATCTCAGACCTGCCGCCGGAACTGCTGGATCAGGAGAAGACCCAAAGCCCCAGCAACAACTGGCAGGACGCCCTGCGCAACTGGGCAGACCAGGAACTCAAGCGGGGCAAGAAGGGCCTGCTGGATACGGCGGTGCCGGCGTTCGAGCGCATCATGATCGAAACGGCACTGAAGCATACCGCCGGGCGCCGCCGCGATGCGTCAATCCTGCTGGGCTGGGGGCGCAACACCCTCACCCGCAAGATCAAGGAGCTGGATATGGGCGGGGAGCATGATGATGAGGATGACGAGGATTGAGATCGCTGTGGAGGCGGGGTTTCGCCCCGCTTCCAGTCACAAACTTAGTAACGAGCTTAGTAACGAGATAGTTACTTAGGGTTCCCGCCAGTAAATCATGCGATCAATGCCCCGATAGACACCAAAGGTGGCCGTGGCCCTGGGATCCGTTCCGTGGGGCCAGCTGTGCTCCAGCCACTCCGGCGCCTCATAGCTCAACAACGCGGCGCCGTTACGATTGGGCGATGGAATGACCAACTCGCTGGCATGGCCGGGGGCCGGATCCGCAATTCCTGCCAACAGGTCCGGGAGACCGATTCCATCTCCATCGGCGTCGCCATCAAGCACATTGAACTTGCCCACTTCGTAGCTGGTGCAGGTGTCCGCGTCATTACGGACGAAACCGGCTACATCCCGGTACTCGATGTGCAATGGAATGGATAGAGAATTCTCCGCCGAGCCAAAGGCGTCGCTCATCACCAGGCGACCGTAACGTAGCCAGTTCCCGATCGGGGCCAGCATCGTCAGCGCCGGCGTGCTCACGTTGTCGCCGTCTTTCACACCCACCTGCAGCGGGATATTCGCCTGAAACGGAGCAACCTGGGTTGCCATCAAAATCGAGGCTCCGTTGCGCTTGTTGAACTTAAAGGTGTCGCCACCGCTGAGGGTATAGATCATTTCACCCGCTGCGATATCGTTCTCTAAAATGCCCGGCCCGGTGTTCACCGTCAGCGGCAACGGGACACCATCGGCACCCAGATTGGTGGCCGAGGTCGGCGCGATCAGCTCGATATTGTTATCTGTCAGTTTCCGGAATTCAGGCGTGGCAGTGTAGTTTCTGGTCACCTGCCCTTGCCCGTTCAGGGCACGGATCCGCAGGCGCGGCTCGTCACCCGGCTCGTATCCGAAGCTTTGGCCCAAGTAAGCGGCACCCGCCCCGGCACAAGTGGAGGCCAGGGTACCCGGATCTTCCACCGTCATCTCGAAGCGATCTGGAATAAAGCGGCCCAGAGGAAAAGTTTCGCCAGCGGAAATACTTTTCCCCATGTACTGGGGCGGAGTGGCGGCGATCTTGAACACCCCCACCTCGGACTGAGAAAGATCGATTGTATTAAGCCCCTCACCCGCCGCGGCAGTCGCTTGGTGGTTATAGCTCTGGACACTCAAGGTGCCGTCGACACCAGCCACCGGTGCCACTTTTATAAGTTCGAGGCCAATACCATTCAAGGCGAAGTTGGGTGTCCCCTGGTTTCCCGCACAGAGATCCGGATCGTTATCCGCCTGCCAGGCAACGGGCTTCACCGTCAACTGAAATGGCCTGCCCGCCACGTAGGTGGCCGTGCAGAGTGAATCGCCCGCGGGACAGATCTTGTCGGTCTGCACGCAAAGGCCAACGGGCCTTGCTATGAATCCATCATTGCCCTCCATGATCAGGCCTGCCTCGTCGCCAGTGCCGGTATATCGGGCATCGAGTTTCATCTCGCCGGCATCGCTATAACGAACCTGCAGGGCGGCTTCGCCATTAGCGTTAAACGCAAGTCGCTGGGACGTTGCCACACCGGCAGCGACCTCCGCGCCATTGATTGCGATCTTGCGAGTACCGCTGCTGGGGCTCACATACGACGCCCAGAAACTGATGTCCTTGGAGGTGCTGGCGAATGCGGGCACGCACGTCTCGGTGTCCTGGTCCTTCTTAACGGCTCGCAGCACGGTAGCGACTGGTTTGTTCGCAGTCATGTCTGGCACATCGAACAGCAAGCCACTGTCGCTGAAGACCAGGGAGCAGTTGGTGCCAGATGTGCCCGTGCCGATTCTACAGCGCGCGAGCTTGTCCGTGATGATGGGCGCATGAGGCGTGGCACCCACAACCAGGGTCGCCGGCCTGGTTTGCCGCAAGTCATAGGTTATCTCGCCCGTCTGGGCCGGGAACGTCACGGTATCGCCAGTAGGCTGGAATGTCGCGGTCATGGATTCGGTATGGCTGTCCAACGTTGAGGAGCAATCCGCGTTGGCACAGGCTTTCACCCTAATCTCTTTCGGCCCACAGGTCAGGCCCGGACCACTCCACGACAGCTCGAAATGGTCGATGGCGTAACCCCGATCACAGAGGCCCTCCAGATTCGCGCCATCCACCGCGGACTGGCGATAGGTCGTGGCAAAGTCCGTAAAGTCGAGCAGACCGCCGAGGCCCAACAACGCCGACAACAGCGAGCCCGATTCCGTCTGCACCCGCCCCAACAGGGTGAGCGCGCCCGACGTCTGATATCGCAAGGGATTAAGAAGATTGAGCACGGTGCCTTGCCGGAAAATCACATTGCCGGTGACATAGACCAGCGCCTGAAAATCAACATCGTCCTTCAGGTACAGATTGCCATCGACTATCAGCACCAGGTTCTGGGGAGTGCGGCCACTATTGGTATTGAAGCGACTGACGTCGTTGAGGGTGACATTGCCCCGGACAAATACGCGAACGGTACCCGTGCCACTGGTGTTGAGCGAGTAAGATGGCGTACAGAACCAACCACTGCAGGATCCCGAGATACTCCCGCCATTGAAAAAATAATTGCCGCGACCATCGCCGCCGCTACTGGACAGGGTCGCTCCGGACGCAGGGAAACTGCCATAGGACTTTCCGGACATGATGCCCAGATTCAGCCCGGAGGTCGCATTTTCGTGATAATCGTGCGTACCGCCATCCCTGAAGACATCGGCACACATTCCCCCCCAGGCGAACGGAGACAGCGTAAGCAGAGCCACAATCCCCCGCAGACACGCCAGAGCGTCACCAACGAAACTCCGGCTTGTCGCTCCTTTACGGATGCATACCTGCTCATATTTCATGCCAGCGTCCTCAACCCTCTTGCGCTACGACGAATGCGATCTTCACCCTCATTTCCCCTATCGCACCTGTACTTCCACAATGCGACTGGCCGCCTCAACCCCAATGCCACAGTTACCGGTCGCCGTCAGGCGGAAGTAATCCACACCGGCAACGGCGACTTGGCTGCACGCCAGGGTGACCTGGCATCCGCTCAGACCTTCCACACCATCAAACGTCTGGCTGCCGGTCACCGTGCCGCAGTTGCCGCCGGCGGTGATGATGCGGTGTGCCGCCAACTGCACGCCACTTTCGGTGGCGTAGAGGGCCCGGGTCGACAACACCTGAAAGCCCAGGCTGCGCCCACTGCTGACCTGGAGCTCCGCCATGGCCAACACCACCATGGCGAGGATGACGATGACGAACAGCGCCGCCGGCAAGCCGACACCCCGTTGTCGTTTGGCACCGCTGCTAGCGTACATTGCGCAGTTGGACCTCCTGCTCGACTCGCACCACTTCACTTGGCGCACGGCTGTCCACCAGGGAGAAGCTGACCCGCACGAACTCGTTGTGGTGCGCGCTGCCCGCGTGCCGCGTCCAGGTCAGCGTAGTGCCCCCAGCAATCGCCAGACGATCCAGCAAAAGCGCTCGTTTGGGCACGGCTGTGGGCAGCTTGGCCGGCACATCCAAGGCCGATGCCTCAAAGCCATAATCGGTATAGCGAAACAGGCGACTGCCCACCTGGCAGTACGCAACCGGCGGCCCCACCAGAAAGAAGCGCCGGGTCGGCGAATGCGACGGAAATTGATGCGAGCCGCTCCAGCTCACCGTCACGGGTCCCGCGCCGGCCGGCAGCGTGGCGAGATCGCTCGTTCGGATACCGGGTGTGCCTCCTGCATACAGGTTGGCGGCCGTCTGCGGATTGATCACCAGATAACCAGTCGTGTCCTGACCCGCGGGTACCGCAAGCAGACTGCTCGCCGCAGGGTCCGGTGCGACCGGCGCGGTTTCGTAGGTGGAGCCCGCCCGCACCGGGATAAATTCCAAACACTGCCCGCCCGCCCCGGCAAACAGGCGGATACTGCCAGGCAAGGCCGCCCGCAACTCCCGGGTTATTTTTTCGGTCGCCACCAAGCCGGTTTCCGCCAGGGACTGACGGCGCGCCGTGTCCACATAGCCAGACACCGACTGGGTGATAAAACTGGTGACGCCCACACCGAGAATGCCAGCGATGACGATGACCATCACCAGCTCCACCATGGTAAAGCCGGCACTGCGCCGAGGATTCATCAGAAATACCCCCGGTACACGCCAAAGACCATGGCGGCACCCTGGGGCGGTGTCACGGTGATGACAATGTGCTTGGCCGCGTGGGTCGCCAGCCCGAAGCGGCTCCCATCACAGGTGACGTTCATCTCCACCTGGAAGCCCGCATAACCGGGCAAGGCCACACCGGTGCGGTCGCGCGGACTCTCGCTCAGATTGTGGTAATCATCCACATCATCGAACGCGGCTCGGGGTTCGGCTTCGGGACCCATGTCATTACAAAGCTGGGAGACGGGAGAGACCGCGCCGCCGGTGATGGGCGAGGCTTCGTCATAGCGGGTGCCCAGGGCTTCATCGAGATAAAACTGGGCCAGCAGCGCGGCCTTGTTCTGCAGGATGGGATCGGCGCCACGAGCCGTCATGCTGGCAATGGCAGACACCACGCCCACCACGGCCACACTGAGGATGACGATTGTGATAATCATCTCGATCAGTGTCAGGCCCTGCTGCTTATGGAATGCAGCTCCCCTCATAGGCATATCCTGCGGTGGAAACGCATAATTCGTAGGTGTTGCCGCCGGTGACGCAAATCCGCTGATTGCTCGTCGTCGGGTTCAGGTTGCCCCGGCGGTCAAAATTCAGAGTAAGCGGCGATGCGCCTGTGACCGGAGGCAAACTGGCGCAGCTTGT
>CAYXVO010000165.1:0-6689 GCA_964467875.1 uncultured Pseudomonadales bacterium
GGCACAGCCGCAGACGGAAGAGACCATGGACGATGAGCAGAAGCAGGCCTTTGAACAGTGGCTAAGGCGCGTACCGGACGATCCGGGCGGTCTGCTCCGGCGCAAGTTTGAATTGCAACACCGGGAACGTGGTTCCTCCAATCGACAACCGGATGATCAGCCCATATGGTAACGATGAGAACGCCCTTGCTCACCCTCCCGCTCCCGCACCATGCGTTTGCGGCGCTGGCTGTCCTGTTGCCAGCATTTCTGACCCGGCTTGTGCTCGGCCTGCTGCTGTTGTTTGCCGCACTCAGCACCACCGCGCTGGCAGAGACCCGGCTCGAAGCCAGTGTCGACCGCACGCGTCTGTCCGCGAATGAGTCATTGCAGCTATCACTGACGGGCTCCATGGAGGTTCAGTTCAGTTTCAACATCTTCAACCTGAACCTGCCCAGCCCGGACCTGGAACCTTTGCTCACGGACTTCCAGATCATCGATCAGCGCCAGCGCTACAACCTGCAAAGCATTAACGGCAAGAACCACGCCACCGTGACCTGGGTCTACACCCTGATGCCCAAGCGTAGCGGCACCTTGCAGATCCCCCCCCTGAAGTTCAAGGACGCGGTCTCCGAACCCATCGAGGTGGAAGTCAGCCCGCGGGCAGCCACCACCGGCACTCAGGAATCCGTTTTCCTGAAAGCGGATATCAGCCAGGAGTCGGCGTACGTTCAGGAGCAGTTGATCTACAGCCTGAAACTGCATTATCAGGACACCCTGCTCAATGGCGATCTGAGTGAACCAGAAATCGCCAATGCAGTGATCAAGCCCCTGGAAAAGCAGAAGGAGTACAGTCAGATCATCGACGGGCGGCGCTATGAAATCATCGAGCGCCGCTATGCGATCTTTCCCCAAAGCAGCGGCACGCTACGGATCGATGCGCAGCAATTCACCGGCAGCCTGTTCGATGTGCGTCGCCGCGACCGACGCTATGTGAAGGTCATGTCGGACCCGATCGAAGTCGCGATCAAGGCACCGCCCGGCACCGCAAACCGGGCCTGGTTGCCAGCCATGGGTCTGTCATTGACCGAACACTGGAGCCGGCCACCGGACAACATTGAGGTGGGCGATTCCTTGACCCGCACCCTGACGATCAAAGCGCTCGGTCTGGAAGGCTCGCAGCTTCCTCCGCTGGCCGAGTCGGACGCCCCCCAGATCAAGCTCTACCCGGAACAACCCCAGATCGACACCGAAACCCACGCCGATGGCGTGACTGGGACCCGTATCCAGCGAACCGCGGTGGTGGCGGTCAAGGGCGGCGAGGTACAACTGCCGGAGATTCGTCTGCCCTGGTGGGACACGCTCAACCAGGAATGGCGGGAGGCTATCGTGCCGGCCCGCACCCTGCGCATCGGCAGTGGCGTCACCACGCCCGAGCCGTCACCGGCCGAGCCTGTGGAAGCCCAGGCAGACCAACCCCTGGCAAGCCCGGAAACCAGCGCGACGGGCGGTACCGATCACGACTATTTCTGGCCGCTTCTGAGCTTGGTGTTGGTCGTAGGCTGGGCGGCGACCACCTGGTATCTGATTCGACGCCGCAAGCAACAGGTGGCACACAGCGCGACACCGGCTGTAGGCCGCACCCGCTCTACGGAAGAAGAGGCCTTTGCCAAGCTGGAAAATGCAGCCAGCCAGAGTTGGCATCAAGTCCGCCCCTTGCTGCTGAACTGGGCGCGTGCCCACTGGCCGCGCCAATCCATGCATTCCCTCGCCGAACTGCAGCAACAAGCGCAGTCGCCGGCTCTGACACAGGCCGTCCAGGCGTTGGAAGCTCAACATTACAGCGCCCATAGGAATGCTGGCGATGATCAGGAGAACATTCGGATCCTGCTCGACCACGTCAGGAAGCTTCGCGCTCCTGCACGAACCCGGGCACATCCCGAGGTACTGGCTGAGCTTTACCCGTCCGGATCCTGAGCAACTGAGGAGCACAAAAAAGCGGCCGGTCCCCAAGAGACCGGCCGCTTTTTATTGGCCATACTGCAGATGCGGCGACAAAACTAAACGTTCAGAACTTCCACGATCACCGTTTTGATAATGAAGCCCGCGCACCCTAACCCTAACGCGAAAAACAGGATGGCCGTCCCGAAGCGACCGGCTTTGGATTTCTTGGCCAGGTCATAGACGATAAAGCCCATAAATACGATCAGGGCCGTGATAAAAACGGCCAACGACAAGGTCTCGAACGTTTCGATGCTCATTATATCCTCCCGCAAAGGTCGGGTATTATAAGCAGCTCCGAGGTCCATGGAAACCGACCTCTTTTTTCATAGAAACCAGCCGCTCTTCTTATGGAAACCGACCACTATTTTCATAGAAACCGACCACTATTCTCATGGAAGCTAACCACGACGTTCATGAAAGCCAACGATGGTCCTCCTGAGAACCAGTAACTTCACGCCAGGTCCGACAACAAGGCGGTGCCAATGAACAGCCCCAATGAGACACTTTATGATCTTCTTCAACAACAGGCGCCTCGCTCCGTGCTGCTCATTGGCAGGTCGGCCGTGCCCGCGCTGGACGCCTATTGCGCACACCAGCGCTGCCCGGTCACGCACCGAGCGACATTGACGGCACATGACGTTGAGACCCTGGCGCCCCAGGACTTGATTCTAATGGCGGACTGGCTGGAGCATTGTGAACCGTCCGAGGGACGACTGCTCCTGGGCGCGCTGCGCAATCGCTTGAACCCGCGCATTCTGGTGGCGGTGGACGAACAACGTGCGGGCTGGTGCTTCACCGATTTCCTTGGCCTCGGTTTTCGCCGCGAAGCCCACTTCGCTCAAGCCGGCCAAAGTCTCAGCCTGTATGGCTACGACCTGGCCAGCTACAACCACAAACGCGCATGGAATACACCCGAGAACTGGGCCAATCCAGAGAATTGGGGCAAGTATTGGTGGTAGCCTTTTTCTGGTAACCGCTGCGCCCGGTATCAGGCCTGCAGGGCGAGGTACGCGAAACGCTCCAGCAGCAGGGCTGCTTCTGGCGCTTCCCGCACAGCGCGCAGCAAGGTATCGGGATTCGTGCCTTCTTCCTGTAATTGGCTACGGAAATATTCCAGATAGGCGGCCATGATCTCGGCATCGAATTCCGGGTGAAACTGCACGCCCCAGGCTCGCTCTCCAATTCGAAACGCCTGATGCGGTTCATAGGCATTGCTCGCCAGCAGAACCGCCTGTTCCGGTAGCCGCAACACGGACTGGGCGTGAGTCAGGTGCGCCGCGAACCGCGACGGTAGCGCGCCGAACAGGGCGTCAGCCGAAGCGATTTCCTGTAGCTGCACTTCATGGGTACCAATCTCCCGCCCCTTCGGGTGATATCCCACCGCTCCACCAAAAGCATGGGCCAGGAGCTGGTGGCCATAACAGACACCAAGCACCGGCATTCCTGCTCCGACCGCGTCGCGCAGCCATTGCGCCAGGGTCTCGCTCCAGGGCTCGCGGTCGGTCACCATGGCCGGTGAACCGGTTACCACCACTGCCTGGTAATCATCCGCATCCGGAAGACTTTCCCCACCGTTTACGATCCGTACCTCCGTCGCCACCCCAGATTGGCGGAACCGCTCCACGAACCAATCATCGAAATCACCCCGTCGCTCGCGAATTGCACTGAAAGTACTACCGGTTCTGACGATCAAAAGAGGCTTAGACATGCATGATAGCTCCCGAATCTGAATATGAGGACAGCGTAGATGTGGCTTGCCGAAACCTGGACTGTGCCTGCTTGAGATCTGAGTCGACACCAGTATGATTGGGCCAAAACTCAACTCTCAGGTCAAGCCATGCGCGCAGTATTCCTGCCACCAATCAATGAGAGATTCACGGGCATCATTCACTCAGGGAGCAACAACAATGGCGACCTCTATTTGCACCAAGGCGTGGGTGTCTGGACAGGTTCAGGGAGTTTCCTTCCGCGCCTACACGGCGCAACAAGCTCATCAATTGAATGTGACGGGATATGCCCGCAACCTGCCTGATGGACGTGTAGAGGTGCTGGCGTGCGGTGACGAAGACAAGGTGAATCAGCTCATTGCATGGCTCCAGCAGGGTTCGCCGCGCTCCCAGGTGCAGGACATCATGACAGAGCCCGTCGCCTTGCAGACACTGACGACCTTTACCACGGGCTAAGCCTTTACTTGTCCAAAAACACTGTATATATTCCCATTATCTGTATATACAGCCAGACCCCGTGCTGCAGCACCCGACTAAAGAGACGGCTTCATGATTAAACTGACCAAGCGCCAAGCGGAAGTACTGGATCTCGTGAAACGCCACATTGACGAGACCGGCTATCCTCCGACCCGAGCCGAAATAGCGGCCCATCTCGGATTCAAGTCGGCCAATGCCGCTGAGGAGCATCTCAAGGCCTTGGCCCGCAAAGGTGCCATTGAGATGGTTCCGGGTGCGTCTCGTGGCATTCGCCTGCCCGATTCGGAAACGGAAGAGACTGGCATTCCCATCGTCGGTCAGGTTGCCGCGGGCTTTCCGATTCTGGCGCAGGAGAACATCGAGAGTTACTGCCCGGTACCCGCCTCCTTCTTTACACCGGCAGCCGATTACTTTCTTCGGGTCAAAGGATTGAGCATGAAGAACATTGGTATTCTCGACGGCGACCTGCTGGCCGTTCATCGTACCTCCCAGGCCACGAACGGGCAGATTGTGGTGGCGCGGTTGCAGGATGAAGTGACCGTCAAGCGCTTTCAGAAAAACAAGCATGAAGTCCTGCTGCTGCCGGAGAACGAGGATTTTGAGCCGATCGTGGTGGATCTGCGTGAGCAGGAGCTGCATATCGAAGGTCTGGGCGTCGGCGTTATTCGCCGCTAGCGACCGTGCCGAACCAGATGGTCGCGTCAGCAACCGGCGCGACTAGCAAACGGCCGGGTTCAACGCCGTTAAGGGAAACCGGGACTTTACGTTCAGGAAAGCAGTCTAAGGAAGACATAGGCTCGGGAAGACATAGGCTCAGGAAAACGAGCCTCAAGAAAAATGCGGCTGCTCTAATACAAGCAGCGCAAAAAAGACAGAGGGCGCAAGTCCGACACCGGGACCGCCACCCCTGGAATTGACGGTGGGATCAGTGAATCGTGTGCCCGCCGCCTGCGGTACTATTCTGCAACATGCTCTCCAGCTCCTCCTCCAGCTCCGTGCTATTGAGGCTAGACACGGCCTGAATGGCCGCACTGACCATGGCACGCACGACGGTCGTGCTATGTTCCTGCAACACATCCTGCGCTTCTTTGGAAAAACTGATGCGCACCAGAGAGTCGCCCTCACCGTCCGAGCGCTGCAACGCATATTCCCCATTTGCCAGCTGTACGATCTCAAGATAGGAAGTCGACATAGTCAGAACCTCTCTTTTGAAAAACTCAGTGATTCACCCCGGAGCCGTCTCAATCCTGATTCAGCACTCGGTTTCGGCTTCCACGTCCTCAGTTATCGGTGAACGCAGCCCTGCCAGGGTGACAAGTGGACGGCAGCACTACCCGCCCTACGGAAATCGGGTCACCATTCATGGGTTCGATCCCTGAATGCTGAAATGTATTCCTTCAAGTCCTGCAGCAGGATTCGGCTACGGGTCTCGTTGTGGTCAGAGTGGGAAACAATCAGGCCGGTCTCAGCCCCGACTTGCGCCGCACCCGTCGGCTTGGGCCTGGCTGTTGCGTCATAATCCCGAAGCAGCAGACGCACCCAGCTCTGGGGGTCTTCATGAAGTGACAGCAAAGGCGCGACTTCAGAGGTAGCAGCGCCTAAAGCCTGTTCAAGATCCGCCAGGCTTTGAAGCCCGACGCCTTTGAGGGTGAACGACTCACCGATTTCATTCAGCAGTCCAACCCAGGCCTGATGCACCAACAGCACACTCGCCTGACGTGTGCTCTCCCGCAGAGGAGCCTTGTCCGCCAGCTCTGCCGACTCCATCAAGTCCAGCTGCAGTTTCGCCAGGAACAGCTTTTCGTTGGTGTACGGTACCCAGGTTCCGGACATAACAAGCCTCGAATGCTGGCGAAAAATCACACCGTTCGTTCAGGTCTCGCTAGACCCGCCCTAATGTGAAAATCAGGTCTAATGTAAAGTCCATCGACGCGTTATGAAAACATATTGGATGATAAAGCAGCCGGCCGCAACCAGAATCTCCGCCCCGCCCGCCGCCGCCGTCAGACACGAAGGGCGACCATTAGGGCCGCCCTTCGGCCTGTCAGTGGACCGCTAGCGGACTATCACCGGACCAGCAGCAGACGTCACCGCGTCATCGTTCGACGCCGCAGCGATGCACGGCAGCTATACACGGCAGCTATGCATCGCGATACATCCTAAAACGGCATCGCGATGCATACTAAAACGCCGGTATCAGGCGTTTTGGGTCAGCTCCAGCAGTAGCTTGTTCAAGCGGTTTACGTAGCTGGCGGGATCCTTGAGGCTATCACCACCGGCCAGACTGGCCTGGTCGAACAGAATCCAGGTCAGGTCGCCGAAACGGGTCTCGTTCGTCTCCTGATCCAGACGCTGCAGCAGCGGGTGGTCCGGGTTGATCTCCAGGATCGGCTTGGTGTCCGGCAACTTCTGACCCGCAGCCTCCATGATACGGCGCATCTGCCCGCCCATGTCATCCTCGTTAACCACCAGACAGGTGGGAGAGTCGGTCAAACGATGGGT
>CAYXVO010000166.1:0-6642 GCA_964467875.1 uncultured Pseudomonadales bacterium
GCTTGCAGGAACTGATCAAATGTAAAGCGGTGGCTGATCAGCAGTTCCGGCTTCAGCGTCTTCGCTTCCAGGGTCTTCAGCAGCATCGGCGTGGTGTTGGTATTAACCAGCCCGGTGGTCAGGGTGATGTTCTGGATCCAGAGCTTCTGGATCTGAAAATCGACGCTCTTGCCGTGCACGCCGACGTTGGCAATATGCCCACCCGGCCGCACAATCGCCTGACAGAGATCGAAGGTCGCGGCCACGCCAACCGCCTCGATCGCCACGTCCACCCCGTCCTTGGTAGAACCAAGAATGGCGTCCGCGGCGTTGACAGAGCCACTGTTGATCACCTCCGTGGCACCAAATTTCTGCGCCATCTCCAGCCGGGACTGGTCCATGTCCACCATGATGATCCGGCTCGGGGAATAGAACTGGGCGGTCAACAACGCCGCCATGCCGATTGGCCCGGCGCCGATGATCGCGACCGTGTCGCCGGGTTTGACGGCGCCATAGAGCACCCCGATCTCGAATCCGGTGGGCAGGATATCGCTGAGCATGACCATGGCCTCCTCCTCCACTCCGGCAGGAATGTGATAGAGGCTGTTGTCGGCATGGGGAATCCGCACATACTCCGCCTGAGTGCCGTCAATCAGATGCCCCAGGGTCCAGCCGCCGCTTTCACAGTGGGAATACATCTGGGTCTTGCAGTATTCGCACTTGCCGCAGGAGGTAATGCAGGAAATCAGGACACGATCGCCCTTCTTGAAATTGCTGACCCCATCGCCCACTTCCTCAATCACACCCACGCCTTCATGCCCCAGAATGCGACCGGATGTCACGGCTGGCACATCGCCCTTGAGGATATGCAGATCGGTGCCGCAGATAGTAGTCTTGACGATTTTGACAATAACGTCGGTCGGCTCGCTAATTTGTGGCCTGGGAACGTCCTGCCAGTCTTTCTGTCCCGGGCCCTGATAGACCAGGGCCTTCATGGTGGATGCATTGGTCATGGTGCTGTCCTCAATGTTCAGTCAGTTGCAGTCGGCCTAACTTCCCGCTTCATCACTGAAGCTGCCCACCGTCTTCAATACCATAGAGTTAGTGCTGCCGGTTGACGCCCAACCAGCCGATTTCACCAGGCAAGACTGTGATAACCATCCGCCTTCTGCGCGGCGACTACTAGGCGACTACTAATAGCATGCGGATACCCTTTCCGGCCAGGATGATCGATGCAGACCCAACTCGACCTGCTTTATAAAACCGAGTCCCGCCGCGCGCTGGCCAGCCGTACCATCGGCCCTTACGGTTTGCAGGCCGCCCCGTGCGGGAGCTTCGCGCCGAGGGCAACGACACGTACGATTGGTCCTACGACTGGTCCTACGACTAAAGTCTAATACGCGCTGCGACGCCGATGGCCTAAGCTCGATCGATGCAAATCCGGTTTTCTTGAGGAGCAGCCATCGTGCAGCCGAATATCTTCGACCTGGGACTTGAGACCAATCCTGGCAACTATGCAGCCCTTTCACCGCTGGGCTTTCTTGCACGTGCCGCGTTCGTCTATCCCACCCGCCCAGCCGTCGTACATGGCCCGGTTCAACGCACTTGGGGCGAAACCTACAACCGCTGCCGTCAGCTGGCATCCAGCCTGAGCAAGCAGGGCATCGGCCGGGGCGATACAGTGGCCTACCTGTGCCCCAACACGCCACCGCTGTATGAAGCCCACTTTGGCGTGCCCATGCGCGGCGCCGTGCTCAATGCCATCAACACCCGCCTGGATGCGGAAGCCATTGCCTTTATCCTGCAGCACGGCGAAGCCAAGGCGCTGTTTGTGGACCGGGAATTCGCCGACGTCGCGGAGAAAGCTCTGAGCTTGCTGGGACGCCAGATCTTGGTGGTGGCCATAGACGATCCCATTTACCGGGACGGCCATCTGGTTTCCGAGTTGGAGTACGAGCAGTTTCTGGCCGACGGCGATCCGGCCTATGCTTGGCAGCCGCCGCAGAACGAATGGGATGCCATTACACTCAACTACACCTCCGGCACCACGGGCGATCCCAAGGGCGTCGTCTACCATCACCGGGGCGCGCATCTCAATGCCATGAACTGGACCCTGTCCTGGTCCATGCCGCAGCACACGCGTTATCTCTGGACGCTGCCGATGTTCCATTGCAACGGCTGGTGCTTCCCCTGGACCATTGCCGCGCTGGCCGGCGTCAATATCTGTCTGCGCCATGTGCGCGCCGACGACATTCTGCGCCTGATGCGCGAGCAGCAGGTCACCCACTTCTGTGCCGCGCCCATCGTGTTGAACATGCTCAAAAACGCCGATGACTCGCTCAAGAGCGGGATCGATCATGAGATCCAGGGCATGACCGCTGGCGCCGCGCCACCCTCGGCCGTCATCGCGGGCGTTGAGGCCATGGGCATCAACGTCACCCATGTGTACGGCCTGACCGAAAGTTACGGCCCCGCCGTGGCCTGCGCCTGGAAGAGCGAATGGGACGAACTGCCAGCCGACGAGCAAGCCCAGCTCAAGTCCCGCCAGGGCGTTCGCTCGCCGCTACTGGAAGACGTGATGGTGGCCCATCCCGACACCCTGGAACCGGTTCCCATGGACGGCAGAACCCTGGGCGAAATCATGATGCGGGGCAACCTGCTGATGAAGGGCTACCTCAAGAACCCCAACGCCACCGCCAAGGCGTTCGAAGGCGGCTGGTTCCACAGTGGCGACCTGGCGGTTTGGCATGAGGATGGCTACATCGAAATCCGCGACCGCTCCAAGGACATCATCATCTCCGGCGGCGAGAACATCTCATCCATCGAGGTGGAAGATGTCCTCTACCGGCACCCGGACGTATCGGAAGTGGCCGTGGTGGCCAGGCCGGATGAAACCTGGGGCGAAACCCCCTGCGCGTTTGTGACCCTGAAAGATGGCTGCTCCCTGAGCGAAGTCGAACTCATCGGCTTCGCCCGGGAGAATCTGGCCCGCTTCAAGGCACCCAAGACCGTCGTGTTCGGCCCACTGCCAAAAACCAGTACCGGCAAGATTCAGAAATACCTGCTGCGGGAGCAGGCGCGGCAGCTGTAGCCGCTCTCTTCTAGCCGTTTAATGCGGACATAAAGCTTAAAGCGAACACAAAAAAGCCGGAGGCACAGTGCGTTGCCTCCGGCTTTTTTATGTCCAGAGCGCTCGTTACAAGGTATAGAGAAAAGCCACCAAATCCTGCTTCTCCTGCTTGGTGAGCTGGGTTCCCAGCACCAGGTTGAAGAACTCGACCGTGTCATCCAATGTCAGAAGACGACCATCGTGCAGGTAGGGCGGAGATTCCTTGATGCCCCGCAGCACGAAGGTCTTGGTCATCCCTCCCGCATTGGTCATGCGGTCGTTGATCAACCTCGGCTCGTAGAAACGCTCCAGCTTCAGGTCATGCATGGTGTTGTCGGTGTAATAGGGCGGCGCATGGCAGGTAGCGCACTGCCCCTTGCCATGGAACACCGCCTGCCCCCGCAGCTCTGCCTCCGTCGCCTTCGCCGGCATCAGCTTGCCGAAGACATCCAGCTTGGGTGCCGGTGGGAAGTCCAACAGGGCCTGGAACTCCCCCATGAAATGAACCTGGCTGCCGCGTTCGAGGACGTTCACACCTTTCTTGGCCGCCTGCACGATGTCACCATCGAAGTAGGCCGCACGCTGCTCGAACTCCGTGAAGTCCTCCACCGTCTTCAACGCACGCTGGGAGCCATGCAACTGCTGAATATTCACCCCGCGTAGCGAGGGCGTATCGATCCGGCGCCGCAGCTCCTGCGGGCGAATATCGCCCACCAGGTGGGTGGCGGCATTGGTATGGCCGTTGGCGTGACAGTCAAAGCAGGTGACGCCCTGACTGGGCTTGTCCGAGCGGCGGTCATCGGTGGCGTTGAACTGCTGCTGGGGAAACTGGCTCAACAACAGCCGCAGGCCTTCCAACTGCTTCGGATTGAGGATGCCGTTGAATACTTCGTGGAAGTTGTTGATGGTGATCAGCTTGCCCTGAGATACGTCACCCAGTTCTGGGCGGGTGGTCAGGAAGATGGGCGGTGGGAATTCGGGCAGGAAGTGGTCCTGCATCACGAAATCCAGGTCGAACCGGGTCAGATCGTGCAGCCCCTGCTCTTTCACTGCGTCAATATGAAACTGGGGAAACACCATGCCGCCTTCCTTGTGATTAGGATGGGGCAAGGGTAGAAAGCCCTCCGGGAACAGATTCTGACGGCGAATCTCCTCCGGACTCATGCTGGCCAGTTTCTCCCAGGTCATGCCCTTGGACAGTTTGACCCGCACTCCCTGCTGAACCGGCTTGCCGCGCGTCATCCTGACGTCCTGGGCGGCGCGATCGCTCAGATCGTAGCGAGTCTCCAGTAAACGGCGTTGACGTTCGATGAACTTGGCCTTCTCGCCGGACATCCGCTTACGGATGGTCTCAAAATCCTCCGTGATAACGACCGGTGAATAACTTGTTTTCCGGTCTCCCTTCATGCCCTGATCGGCGGCCTGGACCAGCGGGCTTGCAACCGGGCTTGCAACAATGAACGCACACAACGCGAACGGAAGAAATCTGTGGCGGGAGTGCTTCCTGCCTCTCATGGGTTTTTCTCCTTTTGTTATTGATTATCCCTCGACTCCGCGCTGCCCTTACGCTCGCCTTGCTGTTCACAACCGACAGCTTCACATGACCGACAACCTCCCCGCTGTTTTCACAGCATCGGGCTTCCACAACGAAGAACCGCCATGCCCTCTCATTAAACTCTTCCGCGCCGCCAGACCTAAATTGGCCGAGCCTAGGCCCTCTATTGGAACCCTATTGGAGTTCTATTGGAACGCTCTCTCAGATCCGCTCAATGACCTTGCAGTCCTTCAGCACCACCGAGGGCGTCGTACCCACCAAATCGCGGAATGCCCGGCTGAAATGGGATGAGTCGGCAAAGCCGCACTGCAGGGCGGCGGTGGTAAAGTTGCGGTGGCTGGGTATCTGCGCCAGCGTGGTCCGCAGTTGCGACCACAATCGGTAGCGGCGAAAGCAAATGCCCGCCTGTTGGCTGAACAGGTGATTGAAGCGGGACTCCGACAAACCCAGGCGTGCGGCCAGCACGCTCCGCGCCACGCGTCTCTCGGGCAGGTATCGCAGTTCCGGCAGAGCACGCGCAACCCGCTCATCCAGTTCGGTCGGACGCCGGTCCCGAAGCGGTGAGCGCAGCAATCCGTCCCAATCGAAGGCATGAAGATGACGCTCGAAGCGTCCGCGCGAGCGTGGCGTTGCAATCAGATCGAAAGCCGCCCGCTTGCGTGCGGTGGAATCTTTCCACAGGAACTGACGGCGCAGGCTCTCAAGCTCCGGCGCATCGGGCTCCAGAAGAATCGCCGAGAAGCGCTCGCTGGGGCAGGTGAATTTATGTTCGACGTGAATATCGATCAGCGCGCTGCGGCAGGATTCGACCTGGCCATCTCGGAATTCGATCCGAAATTCCCCGCCCAGCGCAATTAACAGCACCGGCGCGCCATGCCGGTGCCAGCTCGTGCTTTCGACTCCGCCCATGTACAGGGTGCGATCCGCCCCCAGTTTCAACAGACTTCCCGTTCTCGTCATGCCGGCAGCCCAAAGGTTCAATATTTTCCGTGTACACCTGTATAAGATTAGCCGGATTCCAGCAGATATCCGCCCAAGGAAGCCGTCATGGCGTCAGCGCAACAACCAGCTCTCACCCGGGTCGCGGCCATACAGATGGCAGGCCGGGTCGCCGACATCGAATACAATCTCGACCATGTCCGCGAGCTGCTGATCGAGGCGGTGTCCCAAGGTGCGCAGGTCATCGCGCTGCCGGAGTTCTTCACCACGCCCATCGTGCAAGACCCGCGGATCTGGCGCTGTGCGCTGCCACCGAGCAACCCAGCCCTCGACCTGTTACGCGAGTTTGCGACGACCCATCAGGCGCTCATCGGCGGCTCCTATCTGGAACGCCGAGGCAACGACGTTTTCAACTGCTATACCCTGGCTCATCCCGACGGCAGTGTCTCCCGCCATGATAAAGACCTGCCCACCATGATCGAAAACGCCTACTACATCGGCGGCCACGACGAGGGCATTCACCAGAGTACACTGGGGAGAGTCGGTACGGCGGTGTGCTGGGAAACCATTCGCAGCCAGACCGTGCGGCGCCTGGCGGGCAATATCGACTTTCTCATGACGGGTAGTCACTGGTGGTCGGCGCCGGTTAACTGGAAGATCGGGCGCGGATTCATGCGCGACATGGACCGCATGAACCGGGATTATATGGCGGCGGCGCCCTCGACCCTGTCGCGCCTACTGGGCGTGGCCAATCTCCATGCCGCCCACTGCGGCGTGCTCAAGGGCACCGCACCGCTTCTCCCCCGCGGCCTGCTGGATGTGCCTTTTCACAGCCACCTGTTAGGTGAGACCCAGCTTGTGGATCGCCAGGGACTGGTCCTGGCCCGCCTGAAAGAGGAGGACGGCCCTGGCGTCATCTGCGCCGACCTCGACCTGACACCCGCCGCCGCCAGCCTGGCCTGCCCGGCCGGGTTCTGGATTCCGGAACTGGCCTGGCGCTTCCGCTTCTTCTGGTGGCAGCAGAACTTCTGCGGCAAAAGCCTGTACCGCCAGGCCCGTG
>CAYXVO010000167.1:0-6585 GCA_964467875.1 uncultured Pseudomonadales bacterium
CCAGAGCGGGTGATCCAATTCCGTGTGTCCTGGGTTGACGACAGTGGCCAGGTGCAAGTCAATCGCGGCTACCGGGTGCAAATGAACAGCTCCATTGGTCCCTACAAAGGTGGACTTCGTTTTCACCCTTCAGTGAACCTGGGTATCCTCAAGTTCCTGGCGTTTGAGCAGGTTTTCAAGAATGCATTAACGACTTTGCCCCTGGGTGGTGGCAAGGGCGGCTCGGATTTCAATCCCAAGGGTAAGAGCGACAACGAGATCATGCGCTTTTGCCAGGCTTTTATGGCTGAACTCTGGCGCCACATTGGCGCGGACCTTGACGTGCCTGCTGGTGATATTGGCGTTGGCGGACGAGAAGTAGGGTACATGTATGGCATGTATCGAAAGCTTAGCAATCAGGTGACTGGAGCCTTCACGGGCAAGGGCATCAGCTTCGGCGGCAGTTTGATCCGTCCGGAAGCGACCGGCTACGGTCTCGTCTACTTCGTGGAAGAGATGTTGAAGGGCCGTGGCATGGGATTCAAAGGACTGCGGGTCGCGGTTTCAGGATCCGGTAACGTGGCGCAATATGCCATGCAGAAAGCCATGGAACTGGATGCGATTGTGGTGACACTGTCGGATTCCGAGGGCACGGTCTACAATCCTGCCGGCTTCACCGAGGAGCAAGCGCAGTACCTGATGGATCTTAAGAACGTGCGTCGTGGTCGTATTTGGGAAATGGCCGAGGAGTTCGGTCTGGTGTACGAAAAGGGTGCGACGCCTTGGAAGTTCCCCTGTGATGTTGCGCTGCCATGCGCTACTCAGAATGAGTTGAATGATCAGGATGCCAAGCTGCTGATTTCGAATGGCTGCTTCTGTGTGGCGGAAGGTGCAAACATGCCTTCGACACTGAAGGCGGTTGAAGTATTCCAGGCTGCGAAGATCCTGTACGCGCCCGGTAAAGCTTCCAATGCTGGCGGCGTTGCTGTGAGTGGTCTGGAGATGGCCCAGAACTCGATGCGTCAACACTGGACCGAGGGCGAGGTCGATACCAAGCTGCACGGAATCATGAAGTCCATTCACCAGGCCTGTAGCTCTTACGGGCGCGATGGCGATTACATCGACTACGTGACTGGCGCAAACATTGCTGGCTTCGTGAAAGTCGCAGATGCCATGCTGGCACAGGGCGTCGTCTAAGGCGTGCTGTCGAGGGTCGCGGTCAGGCCAATGGCTACCGCGACCCCTTCCTCTACTCCCGCTTTCTTTCCCTCCAGCCTTCCCATATCAGCACTGTAACCAGAATTCCGTACGCCAGGCTCCAAGCGGCCGCCGCGCCCAGGTGCGCCTGAATTGCGGGTAAGACCACTCCAGCCGCTAGCCGCAATACCGCCGCCAAGCTTAGCAATCCAACGGCCAGAAAGATCACGGGTACGGAGTTTGGATCACGTCGTGTCCGTTGCAGGCGGGTTCTCGCCATGACGGTCAAGGTGAGGGTGCCTAACGCGCCGATGGTGATCGCGTGCAATGCCGTGGTTAGTGCAATCCATCCTGTAAGCAATGAGCTCCCAACCAGCACCCAGCCGATCGCCAGCCACAGATAACCTAGGCTCAAGGCGAGCAAGTCTGGTCGGTCCAGGACGTGCCAGATCTGCCAGCGGTAAATGCGGGCAATGGTCAAGCCAGCGCTCAGGAGAAGCAGGAGACCAACCAGTTGTCGGGCCCAGCCGGTTGGGATCAGGGCTATGATCAGAGCCAATGCACCCAATATGATCACGGCCCCTTCGATTCGCGGCTGTACTCGTGCTTCGAGGTCGCGGCCTTTCTTGAGTAGATGCCCTGCAATCGCTGGAGCTATCATGCGTCCACCCATAAAGAACATTAAGCCGCTCAGCAGCAGTACGGCCTCGAACAGCAGGCTGTGTTGCGGCCATGGCCAGGGCAGGTGGGGCGTCATATGAAACAGGCCAATGATGCTGCCGAGTCCGATGATCAGGGGCGCGACGGCTTTATTGCGCCACTTCTTTGCGGATCGGGTAAAGCGTGGTACCACGCGCCACATGAGGATGGCAGCAAACAGTATGTTCAGGCCTGCCGCTGGTAGCGACGCGGGTGCCATCAAATAGGCGATGCGGGCGGCAAGCCAGACGCCGAGAAGGATCCTGATCAGGCGCCGGGGCTGAGGTCCCAGGATGTAGCCTGCAACAACGGCCAGTGCATACCCAAACAACATCTCATGTGCATGGCCGACGCTGCCAAGCAGGCCAGGTGGTGCAGGCATCAGATTCAGTTGTGAAAGTACGGACCAGGGCAGTAGCAATGCCGCATACGCGGCGGCGAAAGGGAAAAAGTAAATGGCAGCGAAGGGTTCGCGCAAAGGGCGTGAGTCAGGGGCGGCTGGATGCTTCGGTCTCATTCGTTAGATGATTCGGTGCTCACGTTCGCTGTCTTGATCCAGACTGTATTCGTACGTCGTTACTTGTGCTGGAGGAGTCATCAGTGCCAGACCGCCAATCACCAGTAATCCAATTAAAGGTAAAAAGAGTACCAGATGGGCGACGATGTAGTGATTCAGCATGAAAGCCGTCCTCAACCAGCGATATGACGGCCGGTGATCGGCCAGTGATGGATTTAAGATTTGCTTAACATGTAGATAATATATATCAATGCTGTTGGGAGGGCCAATATCTCATGAAAGTTTGGGCCAATGAAGGGGGGGAGGCTAAAGCTCGGATCCTCAACAGTTCCCGATCAGCCGCGGGAGTAATGGCTCAGCAGACCGAGCAGGATGAGCGGAAGTTGGTGGATCTTTTGCAATAAGGTAAAGCGTGCCGGCCCAAAGACATGGGGCATATATCCCGGCGCATCCCGGTCAATGGTGATGCAGAACGGATGAATGCCTTGCCGCGTGGCCTCACAGACTGCCTGGCGGGTATCTTCAATACCGTATCGACTCTCATAGATGTCCGTATCATTGGGCTTGCCGTCCGACAATAGAATCAACAGGCGGCGCTGGGCGGATGTTTTCATCAGTGTGGCGCTGGCATGGCGCAAGGCGGAGCCAACGCGGGTGAACCGGTCTGGTTCCAGGCCTGCAATGCGGCGGTTCAACCGTTGGTCTGCAGGGTCTTCAAACGATTTCAGCTCGGTCACCCGAACCTGGCTCGGACCTTCTCCAGAGAAGGCCTGGATGGCGTAGTTGTCCCCGAGTTGCTCCAGCGCGGCCGTGACCAGAACCAGACTTTCCTTTGCCACATCGATGATGCGCTGATGGGCGCTTACCCATGCGTCTGTTGAACCGCTGATGTCGATCAAGAGAAGAATCGCGCAATCCCGACGCAGCTTGCGCTCGGTCTGGAACAATCGTTCGGACATGGGCAGCCCGGCATGTCGATCGGCGAGACTGGCTACGTACTCTGTAATGTCGATTTCGCTACCATCGATTTGTCGTTTCTGCACCTGGTGTCGTGTACGTAGTGCCTCGAAACGCCGGCGCACAGCCTGTAGTTCTCTGCGGTGAGATGTCAGCACGTTGGTGACCCAATCGGCGGGACCTAACTCGGGTGTGATCAAGCGGACCAGCGTCGCTTTGGGAATATAGGCCTGTTTCCGATAGTCCCACTCAGGATAGTGCACTCCTAGAGATCCTCCCGCAGGCAGTGTGTCTGGTCCATGCACACGTGACGGGAGATCGTCACCATGAAGAATCTCCCTGGCGGGCTCTGGTGTCGAGACGACTGCGGCTTCTTCAAGTTCCGCCAGGGACTGGGCAATCCCGCCGGTATCCGCGTCCTGTTCGCGGTCTGTCGGGCGCTGCATGCCCATGGGGTCTTCGACATGCTCCATGGGGACGCTGGGCTGAATCATCCAGAGACCACTATTTGCATCATCTTCATCCTCATCAGGTTGGCGCGGTGTGGGCCGGCGTTGGAGCTTGGTCTCGCAGGGCCGCTCTGTTTGGGGCAGCATCGCCTGTGCGGTGGCCTGGCTCAGGCCGGGTTCCGGCTCAAGCCATAGCCCGAGCCACTCGTCGGGCTCAATCCCCCAGAACCGTTGGTTGTGGAAGGATGGTTGTGCCAAGTAAGCCTGCGCCAAATACGCCTGTGCCCACGCCAGGGACTGATCAGGTGTCGTACAACGGCGGAAGGGAGCGGGCAGGGTATCCGGTTCACTCGTCAGTAGTTGTTGATACAACATCTCCAGCGGACGTTCGGCGCCTTCGAGCCGGGAGGTGTCAGGGCGGTGTTCGCGCACCAATGATCTGACCAACCGGAGATCAGGCTTGAGGCCTGGAAAGTATTCCGATAACTCATAATCCGCATTACTGGCTTCGCTCAAATACAACAGCAGAGCCAGTGGCCCGCTTTTCAAGAAAGATGGATGTAGCTGTGAATCCGCCTGGGCGCGTCGCCGGCAACGTTGTGCTTGCTGGACCGCGAAGATTCGAAAAAGTCGGGAGTGGAGATCCGCACCGGGCCCGTGATGCTTTGCGGTGACGACTGTGGCCAGCCTCAACCGAGCCGGTAACAGAACACCGACGCCATCCTGACCCGGCAGTGCGTAGGATCGGAACAGACGTTTCGGGGGCCGGGTGAAAAGTCTGGTTAAAGCGGTTGGGCGCGCGGGTGCCTGTGCAATCCTGACCGGGATTGGTTGAGCAAAGAGGGAGCGTAGTAGCAATTCCAGGCGTTTCTGGTGGGCGCTCAGGGTTTGTTCATAGGGAACGTCCTGGTGAGTTCTGCGCTTCCAAAGGTCCATGACCAGTGACGTGGCATGCTGTGCCGCATCAGTGATGACATCTTCTGCCTCTGCCATGGCTAGGGCAGAATCAACGCGTCAACGAGGTCACACATGGCTGCCTTGAGCGCGGGATCGTCGGTCAGTGGTGAGATCAACCCCGCATAGCAGGCCTGACGCGGCGCGATGCCGCCGACAATGAGGCGTGCGGTGGCGACCAGGAGCCGGGTACTGGGTACTTCCGTGAGGCCCTGGTCCTGCAAGTCCCGCATGCGCCGCCCTAATGCAACCAGGTCGTGCGCCGTTGCGCGATCGGCTCTACTTTCATGGAGAACGATTTGCACTTCCTGATCCGCTGGCGGAAAGTCGAAATCCAATGCCACGAAGCGCTGGCGAGTGCTGGGCTTCAAATCCTTGAAGGCGTGCTGATACCCCGGATTAAAGGAGATGACTAACTGGAATCCGGGCGCGGCTTCAATCAACTCGCCGGTTTTGTCGATGGGAAGCACCCGCCGGTGATCGGTGAGTGGATGAATCACCACCACGGTATCCTGGCGTGCTTCCATAACCTCGTCCAGATAACAGATGGCGCCAAGACGGACAGCCTTCGCCAGGGGGCCATCCTGCCACACCGTGTCGTTGCCGCGAATCAGGTACCGTCCGAGCAGGTCTGTCGCGGACAGATCATCATGGCAGGAAACCGTTACCAACGGGCGCCCCAGTTTCCAGGCCATATATTCGACGAAGCGGGTCTTGCCACAGCCGGTTGGCCCTTTAAGCATCACGGCGAGATCGCGGGCATGGCTCTGTTCAAAGACGTCCACCTCGGTGCCTGCAGCGACATAATAAGGCGCATCTTTGGGTGGATATTGCATGCCCATTGCTGCTTCGACGGCAGATCCCGCCATTGGCTCATGGCCCAACGGAGAGAGCTGTGGGCGCTCCTGAGCGGTCATAGGGAGGCACCATCCGCCGCGTCTCGTCGCTCAAGGGGCGTAGCTGGTCGCTCTGGTTCAACGCCAATATCCTCGACACGTCGCGGCGGGGTGCGGAAGAAGTCCCAGATGAAGAGGGCGACGCCCACCACGAACAGGCTACCGGTCGTCACCAACATCAGGAAATGCACCTGGATTTTATGCTGGGTTTCGAGATAGCCAAGACCGACGATACGTTCCAGATAAACCTGCCCGATGCCCGCTGTGGCGAACGACAGCGTCATGCCGAACATGCCAGCAAGCTGGAGCCAGAATGCCAAATAGCCGAGGCCGTGTTTGTCCTCCGATCGCCCCTGCGTGAGGTGGGGCAGGGAGTAGTTGATCATAGCCAGTATGATCATGGCATAGGCGCCGTAAAAAGCAGCGTGGCCGTGCATGGCGGTGATCAGGGTTCCATGGGTCCACTTATTGACCTCGGGGAAGGTATGGGCGAGGCCCAGCAAGCCGGCGCCGAATAAGGTATACACCGCGCTGCCAATCGTCCAGTGGAGGGCGAGGGAGTTTGGATGGGCAAAGCCGGAACGTCGCATGGCAGCGTATGCATAGGCGGCCATGGCAAAGAGTGCCAGGGGCTCCAGCGCACTGAAGAATCCGCCGATTGGCAGCCAGTAGTAGGGCACGCCGATCCAATAGTAATGGTGGGCTGTGCCGATAATGCCGGCAAAGAAGACAAGGCCTACGATCACGTAGAGCCACTTATCCATGACCTCCCGATCGATGCCCGAAAGCCGAATCAGCAGAAAGGCGAGGAGACTTGCCTGGATCATTTCCCAGACGCCTTCTACCCATAAGTGAATCGTCCACCAGCGGTAGAAGGTGGCAATCGTATAATTCTCGTAATGCAGCAAGGCCGGCAGATAAAGAACGGCTGCCAGTC
>CAYXVO010000168.1:0-6558 GCA_964467875.1 uncultured Pseudomonadales bacterium
AGATCTCCTGGAAGCAGCCGGTATCTACCTGAACCTGACGCCGGAGCAGGTGGCACGCTGCACCACCGAGATCGGCGTCGGCTTCATGTTCGCGCCCGCCCATCACGGCGCCATGAAATATGCCATTGGCCCGCGCCGGGAAATGGGCCTGCGCACCCTGTTCAACATGCTCGGCCCCATGACCACTCCGGCCGTGGTAAAAAAGCAGGTGATCGGCGTCTTCTCCAAGGCCCTCTGTCGCCCCATGGCGGAAGTCCTGCAACGGCTGGGCAGCACCCATGTGCTGATCGTCCATTCCGTTGATGGCCTGGACGAAATCAGCCTGGCCAGCCCCACCCATGTGGCGGAGCTGAAAGATGGCGTGATCCGCGAGTACCTGATTCAGCCGGAAGATTTCGGCATCACCAGCCAGAGCCTGATTGGCCTGAGCGTTGACGGTCCTGAGGCCAGCCTCAAGCTGATCCAGTCCGCCTTGGGCAAGGGGCAGGAGCCGGTGGTCCAGAAAGCCCGCGACATCATCAGCCTCAACGCTGGCGCCGCCATTTATGCCGCCGACCTTGCCGACACCCTGGAAGAAGGCGTAGCCCGCGCCCAGGATGCCATCGGCAGTGGCCTGGCCCTGGAAAAAATCGGTGAGCTGGTTAGCTTCACCGCCTGCTTTAACGAGGCCTCCTGAATCATGACTGACGCCAATACCCCCACCATCCTGCGCAAGATCGTCGCCCGTAAGCACCAGGAGATCCTGGAACGCCAGGAGCTGGTCCCGGAATCCGCGCTAAGAGCCAGCCTTGTACAGGCACCGCCCGTGCGTGGTTTCGTTGCCGCCATCGAGCGCAGCCTAGAGGCAGGACGCTCCGCCGTGATTGCCGAGATCAAGAAGGCCTCCCCCAGCAAGGGCATTATCCGCGCGGATTTTGATCCGGCGGCCATTGCCCAGAGCTATGCCAGCGCGGGTGCGACCTGCCTGTCCGTGCTGACCGATGTGGAGTTCTTCCAGGGCGCCGATATCTATCTGCAACAGGCCCGCCATGCCTGTGAGCTGCCGGTACTGCGCAAGGACTTCATGGTGGCGCCCTATCAGATTCTGGAAAGCCGGGCGATGGGTGCGGATTGCATTCTGCTGATCGCCGCCAGCCTGAGCCTGACGCAAATGCAGGATCTGGCGCAGCTTGCCCAGGACTGTGGCCTGGATGTACTGGTGGAAGTACACAATGGCGAGGAGCTTGAGCAGGCGCTGCAACTGAACACCCGCCTGATCGGGATCAACAACCGTGACCTGCACAGCTTTGATGTCAGTCTCAACACCACGTTTGAGCTGCTCAAGCAGGTGCCCAAGGATCGGATTATTGTCACCGAAAGCGGCATTCACACGCCCGAAGACGTAAAAGCCATGCGCCAGCACGGCGTCGACAGCTTTCTGGTGGGCGAATCCTTCATGCGCGCCGATGATCCTGGCGCCAAACTCAAGGAGCTGTTTTTCAGCTGAGCTTGGTCTGTGCATGTGAGCTTGGTATTTGCGTGTGAGCTTGGTATTTGCGTGTGAGCTTGGTATTTGCGTGTGAGCCTGGCGCAGCCAGACTGCGCCCTCCCACCAGCTCTTCTCTCCTACGGCACCGAGGCGACCGCCTCGGTCGCATCAGTCTGCCAGTGGAAACTGACGCCGGAACTGCTCCGGCATCGATGTCACCTTACGGGCCTGGTGATCGAAGAACACAAAGCCCTGCTTGGCCAGGACCACCAGCTGCCCGGTCGGATGCTTGGTCACCCGGAAGATCACATCGGCGCCGTATTTATTGAAATCCATCAGCCCCACTTCGAACTTCAGGTTGTCCTGGGCAAAGCTTTCACTCTTATAGGTGGTCACCAGATCGGTGATGATGATGCCTTTGCCGATGCGGCTGAACTCATCCATGCCATAGTGGCAGAAGAACCGGTAGCGGGCTTCCGACAGCAGCGAAATCATCTGGTCGTTGCCCACGTGACCACCGGTGTTGAGGTCGGTCATGCGAACGGTGAGTGTGGTGGTGAAGTAAAACTGTTCCGGTAACTGAAGCTCGACCCGGGCCACGGCAATCTCCTCGACATCGTCATAAAGACGCTATGATGCCGAGGCCCGGTCACTTTTTAAAGTGGTACCCCTGTACTTCTAAGCGCAGACCTTTCAGACACGCAATGAGGGCTGGTACTGAAAAAGGTGGCCTTGCCGGGATTCGAACCCGGCTCACAACCCGCTCGGGCGGGCTGCAGTCTCCCAGAGACAGTCCTAGGCCGTAGGATAAAGCTGTTTAATCCGATCGGATCGGGCCTGCAGATCCCGCAGTGCCTTGCTCCAGCGGCGTTGGTCCGGACACTGCGGCAGCTCCGCCCTGACCCGCCGGATGCCATTCTCGAACATCGCCGCAATTTGCGGATACTGCTTCTGACGTCCGTAAAGGCGGGCCAGCCGGTCGTACAGATGCACCCGTTCAGGTGTCGCCACAATGGCTTGTTGCAGATACAGCACGGCGCCCTGCAGGTCCTGTTGCTCAAGGCACTGCCTGGCCATGGTTTCGAATACGTTGAAGCGGCGCGTGCGGTGCGCCAGAAAGGGGGCGATTAGATGAATTTTCTGGAGCCGAACAGCCTGGCGCGGCAGATGCCCGGAACAAAGTCGGGAATGATGAATCCGGCCGGATACCGGGTGCATAACCAGATAGTCCTGAACCCCGGCCGGTGCTGGCGTCACCGACCGGCGTGCGGTTCCGGCGGCTTGGCAGGCGTGCCCGGAGAGCAGCCAGAGGCTGGCCACCGCGCCCAATAAAAATCCTCGCCGGGTGAGAGACACCCGTCCGTCCTGCAACGCATCCATGCGCTTGCTCCATTCATTCACGTTCCTCGCAACGCCATCCTGGCATTACGTTCCATGACACCCTCAGGCCAGGCGCGCCCCGTTCGGCACCGCGTCATCCGGCACGGCCAAAACCACCGCCCCGTCCGCCCGATGAAACCCCGTCACCAGGCATTCCGACATAACCGGCCCGATCTGCTTCGGCGGGAAATTCACCACCGCCATAACCTGCTTACCCAGTAAGCTTTCCCTGGTGTACAAATCAGTAATCTGAGCACTGGATTTACGCACACCCACCTCGGCGCCGAAATCCACCATCAGCTTGAAGGCCGGTTTACGCGCCTCGGGGAAATCCTCCACGCCGACGACGGTGCCAATCCGCAATTCAACTTTTTGGAAGTCGCTCCAATCGATTGTGTTCATGCAGCACAGGCTCAAATTTCGTCTTATCAATCCTACGTTCAACTAGCCCGGTCGTATCCCTGCGACAAAGCTCGCACAGCATACTATGTCTGAGCACGAGGTCTCTGAACCCGGTCTCAGATTTTTGCCATCAAGCAATCTCATGTCATCAATCAAGGCCGCGTGGGCTCTTACTCGCCATGGCTGTACTCCCGTTTGATCTCCACCACTTGCACCTTGTAAGCGCGATACCAGTTTGAACGCCCCAGCGATTGCGCCAGCAGATGCTCCATGTTCTGCTTCCAGGCCTTGATCTGGGCTTCACTTTCCCAGTAGGAAATAGCAATTTCCTGATCGCCTTCGCCCAGGCTGACGAATTCAATGCAGCCGTATTCGCTCAGGGCCAGCTCCCGCAGTCGCGCGGCCATGCGCCCATACTCTTCATCCAGCAGTGCCACCTGAGCACGAAAAATGACGGCATACATAAAATCATTACTCCCAAGAGTGCATCGGTCACAGTACTCAGCGGTTTACTTGCAATCTGGGCGGGCTGCGAGTGAAATAGCTAATTCGCGCATGTTCAACAACAGCTTAACTCAAACAAGAAGAGTGGCTCGCCCGCTACCCTTATAACCCAAACCAGGCTGGCCGGCGACACGAACGCTCCAAGGCCTGCGCTGCTACAAGGTGAATATATGTCGACGACGCATTTTGACGTCCTGATCATTGGCGCTGGCCTATCGGGCATTGGCGCGGGCTACCACCTCAAGACCCATTGCCCCGACAAGACCTTCGCCATTGTCGAAGGCCGCGACAGCATCGGTGGCACCTGGGATCTGTTTCGCTATCCCGGCATTCGCTCCGATTCCGACATGTACACCCTGGGCTATTCCTTCCGCCCCTGGACGCACGGAAAAGCCATCGCCGATGGTCCATCGATCCTGGAGTACGTCAAGGACACTGCCAAGACCTACGGCATCGAGCCCCACATCCGCTATAACCACTGGGTCAAACGCTTGTCTTGGTCCAGTGCTGATGCGACCTGGACCCTGGAGGCCCAACAGGGCGACCGGACTGTCACACTGAGCGCCAGCTTTATCATCAACTGCAGCGGCTACTACCGCTATGACCAGGGCTACACGCCGGAGTTTGCAGGCACTGAAAAATTCCAGGGGCAGATCATCCACCCCCAGCACTGGCCCGAGAATCTGGATTACAAAGGCAAGCGCGTGGTCGTCATCGGCAGTGGCGCCACCGCGGTAACCCTGGTGCCCTCCATGGCCGATGAAGCAGCCCATGTCACCATGCTGCAGCGGACCCCCACCTACATCGTCTCCATGCCCGATGTAGACGTGATTGCACGCAAGCTTGGTCGCTTCCTGCCGGACATGACGGCCTACCAGCTTACCCGCTGGAAAAATGTTTCCCTGCAGACGCTGTTCTACAACTTCTGCCGCCGCTTCCCCAACCAGGCCCGCAAGCTGATTCGCGCCCAGTTACGCGCCCAGCTGGGACCGGATTTCGACATCGACACCCACTTCAACCCCAGCTACAACCCCTGGGACCAACGCCTCTGCCTGGTACCCAACGGCGACCTGTTCCGTGCCCTGCGCAAGGGCAAGGCGTCGGTGGCGACGGATCATATCGACACCTTCACGGAGAAAGGCATTCGCCTGAAATCCGGCCAGGAATTGGAAGCCGACATTATCGTCACCGCCACCGGCCTCAACCTGGTGGCCTTGGGCGGTGCCGAGATCCAATTGGATGGGCGCAAGCTTGAGTTGAACCAGACCGTCAACTACAAGGGCATCATGTTGAGTGACGTACCCAACCTGGGCATGGTGCTGGGTTATACCAACGCATCCTGGACCCTGAAAGCGGACCTGGCCTGTGAGTACCTCTGTCGTTTGATCCAGTACATGGACAAGCACGGCTACGACTACTGCAATCCCCAGGTCGAGGGCGAACTGCAGGAAGACCCCATTATCGATCTCAAGTCCGGTTACGTGTTGCGGGCTCTGGATCAATTTCCCAAGCAAGGCAGCCGCTCGCCCTGGAAGCTGTACCAGAACTACCTGCTGGATCTGCTGAATCTGCGATTTGGCTCGGTGACCAACGCCATGAAGTTTTCCAAGGCCTCCCGCGCAACTGCCCGGCCGGAGCTGTCGAAATCAGCCTGATGCCAAGCCAAGATGGGCGGCGGTGCCGCTCGTCCGCTCCTACGCGGTGTTCAGTTAACCGAGTGTACGGGTAGGCGATTTCAAGCGAGCTCCGGGAATATCGGAGTCCGTCGCATGATCTGATGTGGCTGTTGGTGTTGGTATTGGTATTGGTATTGGTATTGGTATTGGTATTGGTATTGATGTAGCTATTAATGGAGCAGTAGACGTGAAACTTCCGTACCGCCCGTTGTCGGATACCCAACTTAAGCTCATCACCGCCGCCCAGCACTGGTGGTTCAAGCCCCGCTTCGAAGGTCTCGATAACCTACCAGCGCACAACCGAATTCTCTTTGTGGGCAACCATACGATCTACGGTCTGCTGGATGTGCCGTTGCTCTATCGCGGCATCAAGCAGCATGCCGGCCTGAGGATTCGCTCCCTGGGAGATCATTACCACTTTATGGTTCCGGGTTGGCGCAATCTGGCGCGCGGCTTTGGCGTGGTGGATGGCACGAAGGAGAACTGCCGAACCCTGATGGAAGCGGGCGAACCGGTTCTGGTGTTTCCAGGCGGTGGTCGGGAAGTGTGTAAGCGTAAAAACGAGGCGTACAAGCTGATCTGGAAAAACCGGGCGGGCTTCGCCAATCTGGCCGCCGCCCATGACTACACCATTGTCCCCTTCGCCGCATTGGGCGCGGAGGAGTGCTACGACATCCACTTCGATGCCAGCGATGTGATGCGCATCCTGCCGGAACGGCTGAAACAATCCCGGCTCTTCACCCAGGCATTGCGCGGGGGGGAGGCGATTCCGCCGGTCGTCTCGGGCCGCTTCTATACCCTAATGCCCAAGCGGACCCCTTTCGTATTCCGCTTGGGCACTCCGATCAGCACCGCTAAGACCGATGCCTCCGATCCGGATCAGGTCTGGGCACTGCGAGAGAAGGTCCGGGGCGCGGTGGAAGCCATGCTCGCCACTAGCGGCCCCTGAGTGGACCGCATGACAACCTGGCGGCAATAAAGAAGGCAGGCTTACTGCTTGCTCTTCGCCGTGGAGACCTGCTTCATCATATCTTCCTGCAATTGCTGCAGTTTGGGCATGAGCACCATCATCCGCTGCTGCATGGCCTTCATGGTGTTCTGCATGATGGTTGGCATTTTCGTGGTAAC
>CAYXVO010000169.1:0-6550 GCA_964467875.1 uncultured Pseudomonadales bacterium
AAGCTACTTTCGCCAGATGGCGATAGTGCCGCACTCGCCTCCCGGATCGATTCCCATCTCCCCATTGCTTGTTCGCATGAATGACGCGAACGAAGCTTGCCCCCGCACGTATTCCACAGCAGCGATCTGCTCGACGGGCACCCAGAAATCCAGGTCGAAACCCGTCCCGTCAGGGGTGTTCACCATGCCGCGGGGCACCGCTACCCCATCCACCATGATGTTGGGAAGGCAGAAGCGTCCCATACGCCGGAACGCGATAAACCGATTGGTACCTTCGCCGAGCCAGTAGACGAAAGGCTGCATCCGAAGCGCACTCGTCAGGCCGAACCTCTGAATGTGGTCAGAGCTCACCAGCCTCGTCATCCCCAGCTGCGTGCGCCGATGCACCTCCTCCAGCGCCATGGCGTTCCTGGACCGGGACCCGATCACCTGAACCACTTCGAGAGTATGGGGAGCGGCCTCCAGGGACAGCACCAGCGTGTCGCGCACTTCTGTGGCGACGACGATCGGCTCGACTCTGGACTGGTAGCCGAGGGACCGGACGTAGAGCGAGTGGCTTCCCGAGGGGATTCCCGAAAGACGGAACTCTCCTCTGTCGTTCGTGCGCGCCTGCGTTGCGACACCCGTGAGTTCCACGAGCGCATTGGCCAGCGGGCGGCTTTTTACATAGCCCTGCACCAGATCGCAGCCAATCTCCCGCAGGAAATCCATCTGTTCCGCGGTTTCCACCCCTTCGGCAATGACGGGGATTTGCAGGCTTTTCCCCAAGGACACGATGGCGGCGGCAATGGCCTTATCGCTTTCGCTGTGGGGGATGTCCTGCATGAAAACGCCCGCGATCTTGATCTTATCGATGGGCAACCGGCGCAAATGGCTCAGCGATGAATAACCGGTCCCGAAATCGTCGATGGCCACCTTGATGCCCTGGGCGCTGAGCGACTGGAGCACCGCTTCGCTGCGTTCAGAGTCTTGCAGCACGCTTTCCGTGACCTCTACCTCCAGTTGCAACCGCCCCGGCTTCATGCCGCTCTCCGCCAGAATACCCATGACCCGCTGCACGAAGTTGTCCCGCACCAACTGATGCACGGACACATTCACCGACACCAGGGGGATTGCTAGCCCCAGTTTGCGCCAGCTGACTTGCTGGCGGCAGGCCTCCGCCATGACCCAGGCGCCGATCTTGATGATCAGACCGGTTTCCTCGGCAATCCAGATGAAGTGATCCGGCCCCAGCAGCCCCCGCGTCGGGTGGTTCCAGCGCACCAGAGCCTCCACTCCCACCAGCTCATCATTGGCCAACGAGAATTGCGGTTGGTAATGGAGCACGAATTCCCGATTCTGGATCGCCGCCCGCAACTCGTTTTCGAGCACCAGATGCTGGGCGGCCCGCTCCGTCATTTCGGCGGAGTAGAACTCGAACCGCCCCTTGCCCCGTTCCTTGGCCCGATAGAGCGCCGCATCAGCCGCCATGCACAGATTTTCACCGTCAAAGGCATCCACCGGAAAGAAGCTGATGCCGATACTCACACCCACCCCCACCCAATGGCCTGCGACCATCACCGGCCGCTCGATTGAAGCAATGATTTTCTCGGCCACGCTGATAACGTCTTCCGGCTGGTGCAGATGGCGCAGAATAATGGTGAACTCGTCACCGCCCAGCCGGCTGACCGTGTCTTCCTCGCGCACACAAGCGCGCAGGATCTGCGCGACGGATTGCAGCAGATCATCGCCCGCGGCATGGCCCAGGGTGTCATTGACGTACTTGAAGCGGTCCAGGTCCATGAAGAACACCGCCACCTTGCTCTTTTCCCGCTGCGCTTCAAGCAGTGCCTGCTCGAGCTGGGTTTGAAACGCCAGGCGATTGGGCAGACCGGTCAGGGAATCGTGATGCGCGAGATACAGCAGCCGGGATTCCGCCTCCTTGATGGCACTGATGTCCGACAGCGCCGCCACATGATGGGTGACCGTCCCCTGCCAATCCCTGACCACGCTGATGTTGACCCAGGCCGGAAAAAGCTCGCCGCTCTGACGCCGGCACCAGATTTCCCCCTGCCAGCGTCCGGTTTCGCGCAGGGTTTCCCACAGCTGGTAATAGAACGTCTCGCTGTGGCGGAACGACTCGCCGGGCTGAACCGGGTTATCGGACTGGGTTGGATCGCCGGGGCGGACTGGATTGGCGGGACGGACTGGATTGGCGGGCCCGGCAAAATCCAGACGCAAGCCAATGGCCTCATCCCGTCCAAAGCCCAGCATGGCGCAGTAGGCTGGATTGACATTGATGATGGTGCGCCCGGCGTCGGCGATGATAATCGCCTCGTGGGTGCTGTCGAACACCACCTGCGCCTGTCGCAGTTGCTCCTCCGTCAGCTTGCGCTCGGTGATATCGGTGGCAATGCCCGCCACCGATGTGATGTTGCCCTGTTCGTCGAAGACCGGAAAGCTGCGCGCGAGAACCCACCGCATGTCGCCATCCGGACGCAGAATACGGTACTCCATCTCCCACCGGGCATGGGGGTCGCGCACCGTTTGCACGACCCGCTCGCGGTCGTCCGGATGCACAGTCTGCGCCAGGGCGCGCGCATCGGCCAGAATGCCGTCGGCGGGCCGCTGCCAAATTCGCTCAAAGGCAGGACTCACATAGATTACCCGCTTCATGCCGGGAGTGCCCATCCAGAACACGTCTTCGACGGTTTCCGTGATCCGCCGGAACATCTGCTCGCTTTCCCGGAGCCTCTGGGCAGCAATCACCTGATCGGTCACATCAAGCACCGTACCCAGCACCTGGCAGGGTTCGCCCTGGGCATCCAGGACCACCTCGCCCTTGCTCTGAACAAAGCGGATGCTGCCATCCGCGCGCAGGACTCGGTGCTCAAACTCAAACGGCTGATGCGTTTGTAACGCCCGCTCGAATGTCTGCCGGACCATTTCCCGATCATCCGGGTGGACGGATGTCAGTGTCGCCTCGTGGCTTGACGCGACATTGGTTGGATCAAATCCGAAGATCCTGATGGCTTCCTCCGACCACTGGGTCTCGTCGCGCTGCAAGTTCCAGAACCAACTGCCCACGTGGGCAATACGCTGCGACTCCGCCAGCAGGTGGCGTTTCCGTTCCAGCTCCAGCTCCAGGTGCTTGCGTTCCGTGATATTGGTGGAGATACCGCAGATCACGTCGCCATACCCGGTTTGCCGCAGGGGAAACTTAACGGACAAATAAACCTGCTCGCCCTGAGGGCTCTCAATGACGTCTTCAAATTCCAGCGGCCCTCCATGGGCCAATACCTGCCGATCATGGGCCCGAAACTCGGTCGCAATGTCCGGCGACAGTAGGTCGAAGTCAGTCTTGCCGACGATTTCCTCCGCGGGATGCTGAAACACCTCGGCGGCACGGCGATTAACGAACAGATAGCGTCCCGCTCGATCCTTCAGGTAAGCCATTGAGGTGGTGTTGTCCATGATCAGACGGAGCTTCTCTTCCCGGTCGCGCAGGGCCAACTTTTGGCCCTGCATGATGCCCCGGGTCCAGGCCAGCAGCCCGCAGACAAGCAGCAACAACAGCGATACGGCGAGCCAGTCCTCGCTTTGACGCAGCGCCCCCAATGGGCGAAAACGCAAGGATTCCGTAGGAATCCGACTGACCAGCTTCCAGCTCTCGCCGCCGAATAGAACGGGCTGAGGGGGCCGGGTCCGCGCGATCTGTCGCGCCAGATCCTGAGCCGGATTTAAGGTTGTGAAAACAAAGGTGCCCTCGGGCGTGGACAAGCTCCCGCTGGCGGACTGACGGATGTACTGCCACGCCTGGGGAAACAATAAAGGATAAGCGGACTGCGGCCGGCCGTCTTTCGGCGAAATCCCTACCGGCGCTGTGCTGTGACGCAACCAGAAGCCCTGGCTGTTGAGCATCACGGGATCGCTCCCGGCGTCTGTCCGAAACCGGTCGAATTCGTCGATCAGACGGTCAAACTGCAGGTGCATGACCAGAGCGCCCCGGCGCTCACCCTGCTCATTGAACACCGGTGTCGCGACCCTTAAGCTCGGACGATGGCGCAAGGGCGTTGCCGGATTGAGATCCGCCCCCGTGGGAACAAGGTCGATTCGGGACAGATAAACAGCGTCCCGGGGCAGACGAAACACTTCCCGCGCCAGCTGGCTGGCTGGCTGCGCCGCCAACTCGGAAGGCGGAGTCACCCGCAGGCCATCGGAACTCCGCTCCACCCGCGTAACCGTTCGTCCGTTGCGATCGAACAGTTCGATCCGCTCATAAGTGCCGACATTTTTGAGAAACAGCGTCAATTGCTGGGTGACCGAGGCCAGGCTCGCCGCGCCGTTATCCGTCATGTACCTGCGGATAATCGGGCCTTCCTGCAGGATATTCAGATCCACCACACCGCGCTCGATGTGCTGGATAACACTTGCGCCCATGGTCTCCAGCGCACTCTGTTCCTGCACCAGAATATCGCTGACGTGCTGCTGGTTCCGCTGGTAAAGCGTCCAATAGAGAATGGCGCCGAGCACAAGCACGAAGATCATGAAATACAGCGCGAAGCTCTTACCGAAGTCCCGCCAGGAAAGTGATGTTGGATGGAGCATCATCAGGCAGTATCCTCGGCCTAACGTTTTCCTAAAGCGCTCTAGGAGTGAATCCATATCGCGTATGGGCTACCCGAAGTCCAGGGGAGCGCCACAAATACCGCTCTGACGGCGGATCGGGAGGAAAAACCGGATTACGCGCCAAGCCCGCCTCTCTAGCAGAAAGAATACAGTCGGCTTTTAGCGAAGACAGGAACCGAGGGCCGCGCTGTTCTGACAGGCCACGCATTCTGATCGATCATCACGGCGCTTTCGGTTTCGCCATCTGGAATTCATGCATCATGGTCAGTGACTGGCCAATCAGGCGCGCGCGTTCCAGCCAGGGCTCGGCCAGTTCCGGTGGCAATACATCCGTTAGGGTTTGCCTGAACAACTCCAGCCAATCCGCCAGCAACGCCGGCGTGAAGCCCGCCGCCATATGCTTGGACGCCACCGCATAGCGATAGTCCATATAACGCTCGCCGCCCAGGCTGTTCCACCAGAAGTGGGTCAGAATCGCCTTGTGTTCCGGCCAATCCTCCACCATGGCAAAAGGCACCTGCAGGGTTGGGTGCTGGCGTACCCGCTCATAGAACTGATCCACCACGTCCGCGACGCGCTCACGCCCAATGAGATGTGCAATATCCTGCATAAAAGCCTCTGGTACCGGTACGACGTAAAAGATGCTTTTAATCTACATCATGATCCGAACTTCGTCATGCCCGCGGCGTCTTAATTCCAGATGCATGTCCGTGCTATTCATGTCCGTGCTATTCATGTCCGTGCTATTCATGTCCGTGCTATTCATGTCCGCTCTACCTATAGTCAGAACGCGGCGAGTTATGTCGGAACGTGGCGAGCCTTACGGATGTGCCCCTAACTGCCGGCGTCAACAGCCTCCGGCGCTTTAACCACGCCTTACTTCAGGAGGATCACCATGTGGTATGACCTTTTTCCCAGCAGCTTCGGCGAGATCCTGATCGTCGGCGATGGCGACGCCATCCAGATCCTGAACTTCCAGGACAGCACCTGCCCGCATCCCATCGACGCCAGCTGGCGCCGGGACCCGACTCGGTTTGCCGCCGCGAAACAGGAATTGCTGGCCTATTTTGCCGGTGAGTTGCAGCACTTCAGCTTCCCCGTCACGCCCCATGGCACCGAGTTTCAACGTCAGGTGTGGCAAGCCCTGCGGGAGATTCCCTACGGCCAGGTGGCGAGCTATCGCGACATCGCCCAACACATTGGACGACCCAAGGCAGTACGGGCCGTGGGTGCGGCCAATGGCGCCAATCCGGTGGCGGTGGTGGTGCCTTGCCATCGGGTGATTGGCAGCAATGGTACCTTGACCGGGTATGCCGGTGGGCTGGATATCAAGGAGAAGCTGCTGCGCCTGGAAGGATATCTGAGCGGGTTTAACTTCTGACGTTAAAGAGGCACACGTTTAAGAGCCACACGTTCAAGAGGCACACGTTCAAGAGCCACACGTTCAAGAGGCACACCGTTGGCGTTCTTTTAACGGATGATTTCGGCAACTTGCATGACGTTGAAGGCCCTCTTTAGATTTAGTGGCTGATTTTGAAAGCCTTATATCTCTCATGGCTCCTTAAGTTTTTAATGCGATTTGTTCGCTTTCTTGCTGGCTTGTAATTTTTTAAATTCACACCCGCCAAATCTTGTCAACAACAATTAAGCGTCTACCCTTAACTTCGTGAGGTTATGTGACGTAACTCGTCTTTCAGTGCAGCACACCTGCACTGCGCGCCTCGGATCAGAACCAGAATGATTTAAAACCCGGGCAAAATGACGACGATCCTCTCGTAAAGCAGCCCATCGTAATAATGGAGACGATGATGAAACATAAGTTATTGGTATTGGCAGTTGCGGCTAGCTTGGCTGCCTGTGGTGGCGGTGGTGGCGGTAGCAAAAGCAAAAACGATGGCGGTCCTGGCACTCCGGGAGTCGGAGAAGTTTCTCTGACGGGAGT
>CAYXVO010000170.1:0-6490 GCA_964467875.1 uncultured Pseudomonadales bacterium
TGGACAGGGCAATGGTCAGGATATCGCTCATGTCGTGCTCTTCTTGCGGACCACCTTGATGGCCATCTCATATCGCCAGAAATCTGGCCACGTTGGTATAGCCCGCGTCCCGGCCATGGCCGCGCGGACGGGATCTTAACCGGGTTGGCGACGAATGGTCGCGCCCAGCAACTGAAGCTTTTCCTCGATACACTCGTAGCCGCGATCGATGTGATAGATACGATCCACCAGTGTATTTCCGCTTGCCACCAGCCCCGCGATTACCAGGCTTGCCGACGCCCGCAGGTCCGTCGCCATAACGGGGGCGCCGGTAAGCTGCTCCACGCCCTCGACGATCGCCGTGTTACCTTCCACGCGAATTCGCGCGCCCATCCGGTTCATTTCCTGCACGTGCATGAAACGGTTTTCAAAGATTGTCTCGGTGATCGAGCCGGTACCTTCGGCCACCGCATTCAGGGCTACGAACTGCGCCTGCATGTCAGTGGGAAACGCTGGATAGGGCGCGGTACGCAAACTGACCGCTCGTGGGCGGTTGCCTTTCATATCCAACTCAATCCAGTCCTCGCCGGTGCTGATATGCGCGCCAGCCTCCTCCAGCTTGAGCAGGACCGCATCCAGCAGGTCGGCGCGGGTATCCTTGAGCTTGACCCGGCCGCGGGTGGCGGCAGCGGCAACCAGGAACGTTCCCGTCTCCACACGATCCGGCATAACCTGGTAATGGCAGCCCTTGAGGGATTTGACGCCATTGATCTCGATGGTCGAGGAGCCATGCCCCTTGATGTCGGCCCCCATGGCGATCAGGCACTGAGCGAGATCCACCACCTCGGGCTCACGAGCCGCGTTTTCGATGATGGTCCGCCCCTTGGCGAGCGCGGCTGCCATCATGAGATTTTCAGTACCGGTTACCGTCACCGTGTCCAAAAAAATATGGGCGCCCTTCAACCCCTGGGGCGCCTGGGCGCGGATATAGCCTTCTTCCACAACAATATTGGCGCCCATAGCCTCAAGGCCACGGATATGCAGATCAACCGGACGGCTACCAATCGCGCAACCGCCAGGCAGGGAAACATCGGCCTTACCGAAATGGGCGAGCATGGGACCCAGCACCAGAATCGACGCGCGCATGGTTTTCACCAACTCATATGGCGCAGTCAGGTGCTTAATGGTTGTTGCCCGAGCCTCGACGCTCATGCGCTCGTCCACCGTCAGTTCGACACCCATGCGGCCCAGCAATTCGATCATGGTGGTAATGTCGTGCAAATGGGGCAAGTTGCCCACGGTGACCGGCTCATCAGCCAGCAGAGTTGCAGCAAGAATCGGCAGGGCGGAGTTCTTGGCGCCGGAAATCCGGATCTCGCCATTGAGTTGTTTGCCGCCCGTAATCTGTAACTTATCCATCAAGGGTTCCGTTCAGAGAACATAACTCCCAGCCCGTCGCGTTGATTGGCTGGAAGCGTTCTAAAGTGTCCGACGAGTCACCTGGACTGGCCGGGGCAGCCCCAATGACCGCCAAAAAAGCCGGAGTGCGTGGGACAGGCCACTCAGGCTTGTCGTTGCTGCCATTCATCCGGTGTAAAGGTCTGCATGGTGACGGCATGCAGAGTGCCATCGACAATGAGATGATTGATACAACCATAGACGGTCTGCTGGCGCTTGACCGGTGAGAGTCCCTGAAACACATCCGCAATAATCACTGCGTGGTATTTATAGCCATCCGTGTCCACCCGCACCTCACTGCCGGGCATACCCGTTTCAATCAGGCCTTTAATCTGGTCGGTCAGCACGTTCGTCACTCCACATGAGTCAAGACATCAGGTTTTTAGCAGGTTTGGCGAATCAAGCTCGCCCCGCCCTGATTCTTGGGGTCGGGCTTGCTCCAGGTAGTGGTGCGGGCCCGGCCACAGGATAGGAAAGTCAGGCATTCTAGCCAATCAGTGCTGATTGACCAAGATTAATGTCACGCCGTTACGCCTGGTTCCAGGCCACTCAAAGGCAGCACCTGGTCCAGTCCGCTAACGCGTGCAACGTCTAGAAGTTTGGCAGGTATCCGCTCGATCCGACAGGCTTTGTTCTGCTGTCGCGCCACGGCAAGCCACCGCAGCAGCACCGAGAGCGCCACACTGTGAGTGGAATCCAGGCCACCCAGATCCACCACGAAGGCGTCTGGCGCGCGATTAATCAATTCCTCGCCCTCGCGCCGAATGGCGGCGGCAGTCGCAAAATCAACCTCACCACTCACACGGAGCATGTTTGGTTCCTGCCAGGTTACCGCGGTTTTTCTCATTACCCCTTCTCCGGGGTCGTTTCGGTCTGAAGTTCCTCTTCCGCAATCTTACTCGACCAGTTGGCGATCACCTGGTCAAGATTACCTTTGCGCGCGGACATTTCCTGATCGAACCGATCACGAAAAACCAGGCCAATGTTAATCCCACTGACAATTACATTCTCGATATACCACTTGCCATCATCCTTGTTGCGATACATGGAATAGGCAATTGGCACTTTGTTGCCACTGGACGCCATCACCTCAAGATCAACATTAGCACGACCTTCGTCTCGCGGATTGATGGCCGCACTCAGCACCGACACCTTCACGTTCTCGGTTTCCATCAATGTCTTGGAATAGGCATTGAACAGGCTGCGTTTAAACGCGGTGACGAACTTGTCACGCTGCTCCGGAGTCGACTGACGGGCATGGCGCCCCATGACACGGGCGGCAATGCGGCGGAAATCGACCACTTCCGCCAGAGACTCCTCCATGAGGTTGTAAAACCGCTCCGGATCGTCATAGTACACATTCTTCTCGGTCTTAAAGCGCTCAATCAGCTGCTCCGAGTTAGCCTGAACCAGAGCCGCCAATTCGTTCGCCGTGGTCGCCCAGGTTGCGGGTACCCACACCAGTACCAGCATGACCGCCAACTTCCAGAATGTTTGCATCGCTCGCTCGCCTTTTCTCATTAGTTACTTCTCATCTAGTACTTCTTTATTCAGGCACTACACATCTCATCAATCACTACACATCTCATCAATCACTACACATCTCATCAATCACTACACACTAGAGCCCGCAAACCTGAAAAAGTTCATCAGGGCCCACTGCCATGCCTGCCTCTCTGCCCCTTGTTCGCCAGCCACTATTGCCGAGGTTTCTCCCTGACCTTTTGACTCCGGCTACTGTTATTCAGCTACCGCGCCTGAGCGATCAATTGAGTTTGGACCCGGCGAAAGTGCTTACTAGCTTTTCCAGGGACATCGCCTCCTGGGTGTCGAAAATCGTATCGCCGTCGGCCAGGCTATCCGGGTCGCCACCCACGCTGATATCAATGTACTTTTCACCCAGCAGCCCTTCAGTGCGGATTGAAGCGATGCTGTCGATACTCAGCGTATCGACATCTTTATTGACCTCCATCTCCACCAGCGCCGTCATGGTTTTGGGATCCAGGCTGATGTTGCTGACCCGCCCGATGGTGACACCCGCAATGGAAACCCGTCCCCGCACCGACAGGCCACCCAGATCCTTGAACTGCGCATATAGCTTGTAGGTGGGCTGGGCTGCCGTCACCGACAGACCACTCACCTTAAGGGCCAGCATCACCAATGCCAGGACCGCTGCAATAAGGAAGACACCAACCGAGATTTCCATGGTTCGCACACGCATCAAAAGTCTCCAAACATGACTGCGGTAAGAATGAAGTCCAGCCCAAGTACGGCAAGAGATGAGATGACCACCGTTTTGGTGGTCGCATTGCTAATTCCTTCGGACGTCGGGATCAGGTCGTATCCTTGAAAGACCGCAATCCAGGTACAGACCAGGCCAAAAACAACGCTTTTGATCATACCATTGAGCACGTCTTCCCGAAAATCGACGGACGCCTGCATGCTATTCCAGAAGGAGCCTTCGAAAACCCCCAGCCACTCCACCCCGACCACCATGCCGCCCCAGATACCGACGGCGCTAAAAATCAGGGCCAGCAGGGGCATCGCGATAAATCCCGCCAGCAGGCGTGGTGCCACGATGCGACGCAGCGGATCGACCCCGATCATTTCCATGCTCGACAGTTGTTCAGTCGCTTTCATCAAGCCAATCTCGGCGGTGAGCGCCGAGCCCGCACGACCTGCAAACAGCAGTGCGGTCACGACCGGCCCCAACTCACGCACCAGCGTCAGCGCGATCATCTGGCCAATGGCCTGTTCGGAGCCGTAATCCACCAGAATGGTGTAGCCCTGCAACCCCAGCACCATGCCAATAAAAAGCCCGGACACGACGATGATCGGCAGCGACAACACGCCGACGCTATACAGCTGACGAGTCAGCAGCGGCATGCCGCGCCAGCTCGGCACGATAAAAAGACTATTCACAAGAAAAATGACGGCACGCCCCAAGGTGGCGACCGTATTCAGACTGGAACGTCCCAGCCGCTGCAAGGAATCAAGCATGCGATCCCCCTTTCACACGTCCGTCACGTGGGCTCTCCACATAAAAATCATCAGCCAGGTCCGTCGCGGGATAATGAAACGCCACCGGGCCGTCCGGCAATCCGTATAAAAACTGCTTCACGAAATCAGAGCCTTCCCGTTTCAGGTAATCCGGTGCTCCCTGCCCCATCACGTTGCCATCAGCGATGATACAGAGGTTATCGGAGATTCCGATCGCCTCCTGCACATCATGGGAAACCAGCACACTGGTCAGTCCCAGGGCATCGTTCAAAAGCCGGATAAGTTTCACCACCACGCCCATGGCAATTGGGTCCTGGCCAGTAAAGGGTTCATCGTACATGACCATCTGCGGGTCCAGTGCAATGGTCCGGGCCAGTGCAACCCGCCGCGTCATGCCGCCCGACAGTTCGCTTGGCATTAAATCGCGGGCACCACGCAATCCCACGGCATTGAGTTTTAATAAAACCATGTCACGGATCATGTCTTCCGGTAGCCGGGTATGGACGCGGAGTGGAAACGCCACGTTCTCGAATACCGTCAGGTCGGAAAACAGCGCACCGCTCTGGAACAACATGCCCATGCGCTCGCGCATTTCATAGAGTTCGCGGCGGCTGACCCGCGTGATATCTTGGCCATCGATCAAAATATGGCCGCTGTCGGGGCGCAACTGCCCTCCGATCAACTTGAGCAGAGTGGTCTTGCCCGTGCCGCTGGGCCCCATGATCGTGGTGACTTTGCCCCGGGGAATGTCGATATCGACATTGTCGAAGATCACCCGCTCGCCCCGAGAAAAACTCAAGCCACGGATCTGGACGTACTGATCTAACTGGTTTTGCATGTCTGGTCCTGAACAACTCCGCCGTGGATCCGCCCCTGTCCGGGATCGCAATTGTAAACGCTAACGTAGCGGTGATGTAATAGCTAACCGATTCGCAGGTAGGCGCTTACACGCCAGCCCTGTCGTGCCGGCCTATTTACCCGCGCCGGACAGCCACCCTATACCAGCCCGTGGCGGGAGGCCAAGTTTTTTGGCCCCATCTCTCCTTGCCACCTGGCGCCCTGGTTTCCATTACCCGCGCCGCCTTTGTTTATATCATCCACCGCAAATGCTTATATAATGCACCGCAAAGGTCGACTTTCCCGCTCGTCGGGCGAGTCTTCGCCATTGGCCTAACCCGGCAGATGTCCAATCGTTAAAGCCCAACAGGTAAGGCTCAACAGGTAAAGCCCAATCCAGGTATCCGAGCTCCCATGAACAACCCACACGACTTAATCCAGTCCGCCCAGCGCGCCATCCAGATCGAGCGCGATGCCATTACTCGTCTACTGGAGCGCGTCGACGCCAATTTCGTTAAGGCCTGCGACATTATCCTCGCCTGCACCGGTCGCGTGGTGGTGACCGGCATGGGAAAATCCGGCCATATCGGCAGCAAGATTGCCGCCACCCTGGCCAGCACCGGCACCCCCTCGTTCTTCGTCCACCCCGGTGAAGCCAGCCACGGCGACCTGGGCATGATTACCAACCAGGACGTGGTCTTGGCCATTTCAAACTCTGGTAATACGGCAGAGGTCATCACCATACTTCCCCTGATCAAACGCATGGGCGTACCGCTCATCAGCATGACCGGTGTCCCGCAATCCGTTATGGCACGCGAGGCCAACGTAAACCTGGACGTCAGCGTGGAAACCGAGGCCTGTCCGCTGGGGTTGGCGCCAACCTCCAGCACCACCGCCACGCTGGTCATGGGCGATGCCCTGGCCGTGGCACTGCTTGAAGCTCGTGGCTTCAGCGCCGAGGATTTTGCATTTTCCCACCCAGGCGGCACGCTCGGCCGCCGTTTGCTGCTGAAGGTCAGCGATATCATGCATGCAGACGAGCGCATTCCCGCCGTAACCGAAGGCACGCTCCTGCGCGAAGCCCTGCTGGAAATGTCGCGCAAAGGCCTCGGCATGACCACCATCGTGGACGGCACCGGCGTTTTGAAAGGGCTGTTCACCGACGGCGACCTGCGCCGCGCCTTGGACAAGGGGCTGGATGTGCGCAGCGCCGGCG
>CAYXVO010000171.1:0-6475 GCA_964467875.1 uncultured Pseudomonadales bacterium
GCCTGCGTTGAGGGTGTCGTGCTGTGCGTCGGTCGCGCCGCTGATGGCGACGCTGCTCACGGTCGGAACGGTGGTGTCGACCAAATAGCTGGCGTTGTCGGCCACCGCAGCGTGCGTGATTACGGCGGCGTTGCCGGCGGCATCCAGCAGCGTGCCGCCGTTGAGCGCCAGGCTGTTGGCGTCGATGCTGATGCCGTTGGCGTCGGTCTGGTCAGCCAGGATGGTGTACTGGAATACCAGCTCACTGCTGCCGCTGCCGGAGACGTAGCTCGCCTGCACGCGCTCGCCGCCGATGTTCAGCGCCAGTTGCGGCGTGCCGGTGACATTCACCGCCTCGCTCATCGTCACGGTGACGCTGAGCAGGTCGCCTGCGTTGAGGGTGTCGTGCTGTGCGTCGGTCGCGCCGCTGATGGCGACGCTGTTGATGCTCGGAGCCACGGTATCGAGTGTAAAGTCGATAACGGGGTTTGCTTCACCGACATTACCGGTGGCATCGGTCAGCTTCGCGGTCAGGGATTTATTGCCGTCAGCGCCCAGATCGCTCGCGTCGAGCGTGATGTCGACAAAGCCGGCGCTGATATCGGCCTCACTCAGGGTCACGTATTTACCGGTGGCGACCCCGTTAATCAGCAGCTCGGCCCGGTCACCGATCTCGGCCAGAGAACCCGTCGTTGGCAGGTGAACGCGGAAAGTGCTGGCCCGTGCCTCATCAGCGTTAAGTACACCATCATCCAAACCTTTACCCAGGGACTCGACTGTGGGTGCGGCTGGCGCAATCAGATCAACCGTATCGACCACGCTCTGAAGCGCAACTCGGCTCCCGACTTCGCTGCCGTCATCGACAGTGGCTTCAATCGCCGCCTGCACCGCAGCCAGGTTGTCTGCGGTGACGCCCACAATGCCCAGCAGTTCCAGCTGAGCCAAGGTCGGCGGGGTACCACCGGCGGCACCTGCACGCACGGCGATGACTGCCCCGGCGAGCGCTTGCAGCTCGGCACCGGTATCGACTTCACTGCCGTCATCTGCACTGTCGGCAATGGCGGCCTGCACGGCGGCCATATTCTCGGCCGTGAGGCCAGTGATGCCGAGTGCCTCCAACTCGACCAGCGTGGGAGGGAGGCCTCCCGCTGCGGCATTGATCACAGTATCCATGGCTGCGTCGACCACGGCCGCCGTCACCAGCGCTTGCAGCGCGGGGCGGGTGTCAACTTCACTGCCGTCGTCGTTCGTGGCTTCAATCGCCGCCTGTACTGTGGTGAGGTTCTTCGGTGTTATGCCGGTGATACCCAAGGTTTCGAGGTGAGCTTGCGTGGGCGGCGTTCCGCCGGCGGCGCCAGTTTGTACTGCGCGCACGGCGTCAATTAAACCCTGCAGTTCCGCGCGGGTGTCAACGTCACTGCCGTCGTCGTTCGTGACTTCAATCGCCGCCTGCACGGCGGCCAGGTTCGCGGGCGTTACGCCGATAACACCGAGTGTTTCCAAGTGCGCTTGCGTCGGGGCGGTACCGCCGGAGGCGCCGGTTCGCACGGCCTGCACGGCATCGACCAGCACTTGCAGCTCGGCGCGGGTATCGACGTCACTGCCGTCGTCGTTCGTGGCTTCAATCGCCGCCTGCACTGAAGCCAGGTTCTCAGGCGTTACGCCGGTAATACCGAGTGTTTGCAAATGCGCTTGCGTCGGCGCGGTACCGCCGGAGGCGCCGGTTCGCACCGCCTGCACGGCATCGACCAGCACTTGCAGCTCGGCGCGGGTATCGACGTCACTGCCGTCATCCTTGGTGGCTTCAATCGCCGCCCGCACAGCAGCAAGGTTCGCGGGCGTCACGCCGGCAATGCCGAGCACCTCCAGTTCGACCTGGTCCGGCGGCGTACCGCCAGCCGCGCCTTCGCGCACCGACGCCATGGCCTCGCTCACCACCACCGGCGTCACCACGGCTTGTAGCTCGGACAGGGTGTCGACCTCGCTGCCGTCTTGGGCCGTGGCGGCAATCGCGGCTTGCACAGCCGCTAAATTCTTGGGCGTCACACCCGTGATACCGAGTGCCTCAAGCTCGGCCTGGCTCGGCGGCGTGCCGCCATTCGTACTGGTGCGCACTACCGTCACCGCATCCACAATCGCCTGTATGTTTTCAGGCCTGCCGCTGCCATCGGTCGGTAGACTGACAAGGGCATTCTTCACGGAGTCCAGATTGTTCGTCGTGACCCCACTGACGCCTGTGCCTTGCCCAAACAGGTCAGCCACGGCATTGCCAGTTTGACCCGCACTGATGGCGCCCAACAACAAGGTGAGTTTGGCGGCTGGACTCAGCTCTACCGCTCCGCCACCCAGATTGATACCCGCCAACAGCCCGTCAATAGTCGCCTGGCTGTCGCCGCCGTTCTTCAGATCAGCACCCGAGAAGGCGGCCAGTAACACGCCGTAGGCTTCCCCTTCACTCAAACCGTTGTCTGGGTCAAAGCTCGTAACGCCATTCACAGTGATTACGGGAACGCCATGCAGGTCGCTTAACCCCACCGCATTCGCCAGCGCCTTGTTGATCGCTACAACACTGGCAGCCTCCAGTGGCTCACCGCTCGCCGCTTCAAACGCCTTGCGGGAAGCCACAGTGGTTAAGGGATTCAGGTTTAGGGTTACCACACTATTGGCTTCGGTGATGACACCGACGGCAAAGAGTTCGGAGGTAAGATCCGTCGAGACGCCGGTGGCCTCATCCAGATAGTCATTACCCGGCCCGGCATTGGTTACCTGCGCGACAACAACGCCGCGATAATTACCCACGCTGATGCTAAACCGGCCGTCAGCATCAACCACACCCTCGCCAAGCTTGGTCACACCATCGGCCTGATAGATCGTCACCTTCAGGTCATTGCCCTCAGTGACGGGACCGGCAACCACCTGACCTCGTGTCGTATTGACCTCGGGCGCCGCTCCTTCGCGGCTACCACCACCGTCATCGTGTGCGTGAGCCACCAGAGCCGCACCAAGCAGCGCGCCACCAGCCATGAGCATGGTGGCGGGGTCCAAACCCGAGGTTCCGGCGGCCTGCCAAACCACATCACCACCCTCAACCGCCGTGTCAGCCGCCGTGATCTGCTTCAGGCTACCGGCTTCGCTGACCTCAAAGGTCGCCCCCTGGTCAGCGTCATAGAACTGATCCAACTGCGCGACCGGCTCCCCATCCACCTCGATCAGCAGCGCATTACCTTTTTTCTTGAGCGCCAGGTTACTAACGGGCTCCTGCGTGGCAGAATCCACAATCGTGTAAATCGCACCGGGTTCGACAGGCAACACCAGAAGTTCATTCAGAGCATGGGTTTCAATGGCTTGGGCAGAGGTAACAATACGCAGCTGATACGTTGGCATCACAAAGGTCTCCAGGACCGACATTACATAGTTATTCTGACGAGGCTGCTCCAGTGCAAAAATATCTTTATTTTTTGGATATTTAATGAAAGTGGATCATTGCACTAAACGCCGCATAGACGATTCGTGAGGACAGTCTGGTTTAAAGAAACAGGTCTAGCCATTCTCACTTCTCTCAAAACTCTGAACTTTGAGCTCCTGGCCCAGTCCTGTCTCAGACGTTCTTGATAGCGCTCGCGCACGCTGTCGGCGGCGGCCCACTAGAGAGCCATGCTTCCGCTTACAGCCGGCCTACATCTCACGTTCGCCGAAATTAAATTGTAATTTTTTGTAAGTCGTACTCATCCTCTTATCGCAACCACCATGCAATGAGAGGACATGCCAGCTGAATGCCGGCATTACGAAAGGAAAGGTTATTGGTGGCGACTCACAAAGGGCAACCAACAGCGGTTTTTTGATCTGAAGACCTAATTATCTTTACATAACAGCAAGTTAAAAAAACAGGCATTAAAATGAGTGGGCGATTTTCCTCGGGTTATCGGTGTTCCAAATCGTCCCGAGGGAATGGCTAGCAGATCAAACCCCAGAGTTTGTCGCTCTAACTGCCGGACAGCTCGGAATTTGTGGAAAATGCGGAGGCAAAAATGGGAATCTCTATCAACTTTTAGAGGACTGCACCAGCTCAAAACAGCAGGAACCGCCGCAAGGACATACATAATCCCAGCTGACTCAGGTATCTAGGGGATGTATCAGGAATTTCGAAAGGAATTTCTAATCATATGATGACCCAAAATTATCAACTTAAGGGTCGTTTCACAGGCAGGTCACGCGATACGTTAAATGGCGTCCCCTAGGGGAGTCGAACCCCTGTCGCCGCCGTGAAAGGGCGGTGTCCTAGGCCTCTAGACGAAGGGGACGCTGCTGCTTTAACGCTCTACCTCATTGAGGTGGCGCGTATATTATGAAACCGACCCTCACCTGTCAACGCTTTTTTTGGACTCTCCGCATCAAATCAATTCAATTGTGCCAAAACTCGCTCCGGCGGTTCGCTGCTCAGATGATGCGCCGCGGCCACCGAGGCATTGGTGAGCCTGCCCCGGCAGACATTGAGGCCTTGGCGCAGATGCACATCAGCCCTGAGCGCCACACGGACTCCCTGATCGGCAAGCGCCAGAATAAATGGCAGCGTGGCATGGTTCAACGCCAGCGTAGAGGTGCGCGCCACGGCTCCTGGCATATTGGCGACGCAATAATGGACGACGCCATCGACGATAAAAGTAGGATCAGCATGGGTGGTTGGGCGAGACGTCGCGATACAGCCACCCTGGTCGATTGCCACGTCCACAATCGCCGAGCCCTCTTTCATTCTCCGCACCAGATCCGCGGAGACCAGCTTAGGCGCCGCCGCTCCCGGCAGCAACACCGCGCCGATTAGCAGGTCGGCAGCCTGAACCTGCTGCTCAATGGATTCCGCGGTGGAGTAGAGCGTTTTCACCCGGTTGCCAAAATGACGTTCCAACACGCGTAACACGTCCAGCGATTGATCCAGTATGGTGACGTCGGCGCCGAGTCCCGCGGCCATTTGCGCTGCATTGAAGCCCACCACGCCACCACCGATGATCAGGACTCGACCTGGCTCGACCCCGGCAACCCCACCCAGCAGCACACCACGTCCGCCACGAGAGCGCTCCAGTGCTGAGGCGCCGGCTTGAATGGCCAACCGCCCCGCCACCTCCGACATGGGCGCCAACAAGGGCAGGCGGCCCTGTGCATCGGTAACGGTTTCATAAGCGATACAGGTAGCGCCTGACGCCAAAAGATCCTGGGTCTGCGCCCGATCCGGTGCCAAGTGAAGGTAAGTGAACAGGGTGTGGTGCGGGCCCAGCCAACGCCGCTCTTCGGGCTGAGGCTCCTTTACCTTAACGATGAGTTCGGATTCACGATAGACCGCTTCGGCATCGCCTGCGATGTCCGCCCCGGCATGCTGGTAGTCATCATCCGTAAACCCAATTGCGAATCCAGCGGCAGACTCGACCAGCACCTGATGGCCATGGCGAACTAATTCCCTGACCGCCCCAGGCGTGAGGCCGACCCGATATTCGTGATTCTTGATTTCCCTGGGAACGCCGATCTTCATGCCAAGCACCTCCCACAGGTTCGCCGCTTAGCATCAGTATAAGCTCTGTCGCCGTGACCCGAAGCGCTCCGGCATCAGGAGCGGATATCGATCAGGGTCCCTAATGCTTCATTGGCGGATTGGTTGTACTGCCGCACCACACTACCCTGCTTCGCAGTTTCGGTGGTCTTCGGTTCGTCCTGTTCACTGGCGGGCTCCGGCGCTCTGGTTGCAGCGCTGGTGGATGCGGCGCTGGTGGATGCACTGCTGAGCTTGGTTCTTTCGGTCTCCCCCGCTCCCGCCACAACCTGTTCGGGAGACAGTGCATAGGATTGCGCCTGCTGCGATAGATTAACCTCAACCCCCTGATCCCGGCTGCGGGTCTCACTGCCCTCCTGCTGAATCTTGCCTTCCACGCGAACTTCTTCACGTTTGTAACTGCGGGCAATGTCCAGTTGAATTCGATGAGCGCTGGAACCAATTGTGTTTTCCGGCATGGCAACAACTCCTTGCGGCATGACTGCGGTCAGTATGACACAGGAAGTTCATTTTTTAAACAGACACACTAGACCGTCACCTTCAGCTGGCAGACCATCTGCCTCTCTGGGACCAGCATCTGCTCCCGCAGGAACAACACATGCCTCTGTAGGAACAACACATGCCTCTGTAGGGACAGCATCTTCCGGGGCAACAATGCCTACCTCCGCGAGAACAGCGTCTGGGCTGCTCAGACCGTGGCGTGGCCTTCGCACTATGGTACCATCCGGGCCCAGCGGAGCCGTTCAGTCTCAATCATGGAAATAGGCATGTCTGATAAACCAATTCTTGTCATCAACAGTGGTAGTTCATCTCTCAAGTTCGCGCTCATCGCGACCGAGCGGCACGAGACATTGGCAGCCGGAATTGCAGAGCGCCTTGGCACCGCCGAAGCCCGCCTTGTATTGCATAAGCCCGAGAAGAACGTCACCGAGCTTCCCCTGGCCGACCATCAAGCTG
>CAYXVO010000172.1:0-6443 GCA_964467875.1 uncultured Pseudomonadales bacterium
CGGAAAAGCGCGGCGTCTTCAAGTCCTGGACCGTGTTGCTGGCGAGTTTCGCCTTCTCCCTGAGCTTGTTGGGGACCTTCCTAGTCCGTTCCGGCGTGTTGACCTCAGTCCATGCCTTCGCGTCGGATCCGACCCGGGGCCGTTTCGTGCTGATGCTGCTGGGTATTACGGTGGGCGGCTCGCTTCTGCTTTATGCGTTTCGCGCGCCGACTGTGGCCGGGCGGGTGCGCTACGGCTTCTGGTCGCGGGAAGTCTTCCTGTTGCTGAACAATATCCTGTTGCTGGTAGCAACCGTCACGGTACTGCTGGGAACCCTCTATCCCCTGGTGATGGACGCCCTGGGGCTGGGTAAGCTGTCCGTGGGCGCTCCCTATTTCAATACGATTTTCGTGCCGCTGACCACGGTTCTGGCGGGACTGATGGGCATCGGCATGTTTACCCGCTGGAAGTCCACCGATCCCAAGCGCCTGCTGCGGGAGCTCTGGGCGGCGGCGCTGGTCAGCCTGGTATTGGCGCTGGGCTTGCCGTTCCTGTTCGGTGAATTCAACGGGCTGGTGTTTATCGGCTTGCTGGCCGCGATCTGGATTGCATTGGCGACCGTGCGTGACCTGCTGGCCAAAACGTCGCGGCGGGAAGGGCGCTGGCACGGCCTGCGCCAGCTATCGCGCAGTTACTGGGGCATGGTGCTAGGGCACCTGGGGCTTGGCGTGATGATTGTCGGGATTGCCGGTGTTTCCAATTTTGCCGATGAGCGGGATCTGCGCATGGCGCCGGGAGAATCGGTGACCATGGGGCGTTACGTATTTCGGCTGGATCACATCGATCATGTGGAAGGGCCCAATTTTATTGCCGATCGTGCCGCGGTGACGGTGTTTAACCGCGACGGAGAGCAGGTCACGGTACTGCATCCTGAAAAGCGCAACTATCTGGTGAGCCGCAACGTGATGACCGAAGCGGCCATTGATCCGGGTTTGTTCCGGGATCTGTACGTGGCCATGGGTGAGCCATTGGAGGGCGGTGCCTGGGCGATTCGCCTGCACTATAAGCCCTTCGTCCGCTGGATCTGGCTAGGCTCCATCTTCATGGCCCTGGGCGGCCTGCTGGCAGTAGCGGATCGACGCTACCGGTTGCCGTTTAAACGGGAGTCGGTGCAGGTAGCGGATGCTGCTTCGCCCCATACCAGCACAAGCTCGGCCGAGGCGGCCAAGGCCGGCTGAACCGAATTTCGGCTAAATTCTCTTTAGGACGCAATGATGAAACGCCTTTTGCTCTTCATTCCGCTGATGATCTTCGCCGCCCTGGTTGTGCTGTTCAACTGGGGCGTGGACCAGGATCCGACCAAACTGGAGACTGCGCGTCTGAACGGCCCAATTCCTGCGTTCGCGCTGACCCGACTGGAAGATGGTGCGGCGGTGGATCAGTCGGCCCTGAAAGGGCAGCCCCTGCTGCTGAACGTCTGGGGAACCTGGTGTCCGGCCTGTAATGCCGAACATCCATACCTGATGGCACTGGCGCGGGATAAAGGTGTGAACATCGTTGGCCTCAACTACAAGGATGATCGCGGCGCCGCACTGCAGTGGCTGAGTCGCCTGGGCGATCCCTACAGTCTGAACCTGTATGATCCGGAAGGCCGCCTGGGGCTGGATCTTGGGGTTTATGGTGCACCGGAAACCTATGTGGTGGATGGGGAGGGGATCATCCGCTACCGCCATGTGGGCGTGGTCGACGAGAAAGTCTGGACTCAGATCCTGGAGCCGATCCTGCGCGAGCATGGTTATGGTCAACAGGGCCGAACCGGCCAGCAGGGGGGCGTATGAGCCTGTCACGATGGCTTGGGACCGCACTTCTGGTGGTGCTGCCGCTGAGTGCTGGCGCGGCGTTTTCCACCTATGAATTTGAGGATGATCAGCAGCGGGCACAATTCCAGCGTCTGACCGAGGAGCTGCGGTGTCCCAAATGTCAGAACCAGAACATCGCCGACTCCAATGCACCCATTGCCCAGGACTTGCGGCGGGAAGTCTTCCGCATGGTTCAGGCAGGGCAGAATGACGACTCCATTGTTGATTTCATGACCGAGCGTTATGGCGACTTCGTGATCTACAAGCCGCGTTTTGACACCTCGACGTTTTTGCTGTGGTTTGGCCCTTTGATCGTGGGCCTGATTGGTCTGCTCGTGGTGCTCGCCATGGTATACAGCGGGCGCCGGAAGGCTGTGGCCACAGACACGGATGTGGATCAGGAGCGTCTTCAACGGCTGTTGCATGATACCGATGAACCCCGCCGGGGGTCGTCCAATCCAGATATTCAATCCAACCAAGAGAAGCCATAGCTCATGTTGCAGTTTTGGGTACTCGCGGCGCTGCTCGTTTTACTGGCGCTGCTTTTTGTAGTTGATCCCCTGGTCCGGGCCCGCCGCCGCCGTGCGCTGAATCAACGTCAGGCGGCTGAACGTCAGGCGCAGAACGTCGCGATCTATCGGGAACGCCTGGCCGAACTGGAGGCTGAGCGGGACGCTGGTCATTTTGATGCGGCCCAGCACATGGCCCTGAAAGAAGAACTGGAGTCTGTTCTGCTGAGTGACGTGGATGGTATGGACCAGCCGGGGCCAACCGTCGCCGAAGGGCGTCGCCTGCGTTGGCTGACCGTTGTGCTGGCGGTGGCGATCCCTGCGGCCGCGTTGGGGCTTTATTTCCAGTGGGGGGCTTACGAGGGCGTGCAACAGCGCGAGCTGTTCACCCAGTTGCAAGAGCAGGGCGCCCCGGCGGTGGAAGATCTGTTGGCACAGCTGGAAGCCAAGCTTGCGGCAAACCCCGACAACGCGGAAGGCTGGTTCATGCTAGCCCGCAGCCGTACCAGTCTGGGCCAGTACGCTCAGGCGGCGGAGGCATTCAGGCGTCTGGCCTTGTTGCTGGAGGCTGAGCCCCAGGAAGCGGCGGCGGTTTATGGGCTTCAGGCTCAGGCGCTGTTTTTCGCCAACGACGGCAACATTAACCAGGGCGTGCGCGAGGCCATCGCCCAGGCTTTCAAGCGCAATCCCCAGGAGTCCAATGCGCTGAGCCTGCTGGGAATCGATGCGTTCGAGCAGGAACGATTCAATGATGCCGTGAAGTATTGGCAGCAGGTTCTGGATGTCACGCCCGATACGGCCAATGCGGATTCGATTCGCGCCGGTATCGCCCGGGCCCAGGAATTGATGGCGGCCCGCGGGCAAATGCCGGACGCGGCACCGACCTTGGAAGCCCCGGTGGCTACACCGGCTGGCGCACCCAGCCTGCGGGTTTCGGTGGCACTGGATCCGGAACTGGCGGCGCGGGCCGAGCCGGACGATGTATTGTTTATCTATGCCCGGGCAGCCAACGGCGGACGTATGCCATTGGCCATCGTGCGGAAGCGGGTGGGGGATTTGCCCCTGACCGTCACCCTGGATGACTCGACGGCCATGGGACCGATGGCGAAGCTCTCTTCCGCACCGGCGGTGGAAGTCATTGCGCGGGTCTCGCGGCAGGGTACGCCGACACCGGCGCCCGGCGACCTGCAGGGCATGGTGGCGCCGGTGGCATTAACGCCAGGTAGTCAGAATGTAGAGATCACCATTAGCGAGCAGGTGCAATAACGGACTGCCGCTTCAAACGGTGCCGTCATCGGGTGCGCCAGGCGCTAGACTAGCGATGAGGCACCCAGATGCGGGTGATGCAGGTATAGTCACGACAACGCACGGGCTTAGCCCTGTGCGTTGAACGTCTGCCCGGTCACGCCGGCACTGTCTTTTCCCATCAGATACAGATACTGCCCCATGATGTCCTCGGGCATCGGGTTGCTGTTGGGATTTTCCGCCGGGTAGGCCAGCATCCGCATGCTGGTGCGGGTCGCGCCCGGATTGATACAGTTGACCCGAATCCGGCTGTGTTCATCGTTCAGTTCATCCGCCAACACCTGCATCAACCCTTCGGTGCCGAATTTGGACACGGCATAGGCACCCCAGTAGGCCTTGCCCTTGCGGCCGACCCCGGATGAGGTGAACAGGATCGAGGCATCCTCGGACTTGTGCAGCACCGGTAACAGCGCCCGCGTCATAAGGAAAGGCGCGGTGAGGTTGACTTGCAATATCTTGTTCCAGAGCTCCGGATCATACTGCGCAATCGGAGTACGATCGCCCAACTGGCCGGCGTTATGGAGCAGTCCGTCCAGCCGTCCGAACTCTGTTTCCAGCGTATCGTTGAGTGTTTCATAATCCCGCAGCACCGCCCCTTCCAGGTTTACCGGGTAAATGGCCGGCTGCGGCCCGCCCGCCGCTTCGATTTCGTCATACACCTGTTCCAGCTTGCTGATGGTACGTCCGACCAAAATCACCGTGGCGCCATGGCGGGCAAAGGTCTTAGCGGCGCCGCGGCCGATGCCGCTACCGGCGCCGGTCACCAGAATGACGCGATCTTTGAGAAGGTCGGATGGGGCAGTGTAATTTTGCATGGCTTGATAGATCTGCATGACAAGGCCTCTGTCGGTGTCAGCGCTGTTCGCGGGGCTGGCGGTTTGCGGGCGGGCGCAGGGGGATATTCTGTTGGCGGATCCAGTCCACCAGGTCCCCCGGTTGGTCGATATTCAGGTCGGCGGCCCAGGCCAATGCTTCGTCGGGATCGCTCAGGTAGCCGTAGCGGGCGGCAACGGTCACCATGCCGGCGCTCCGGCCAGCCTCGATATCCCGCACATGATCGCCCACATAGAGGCTGTTGCGGGGATCGCAGCCCAAAGTACTGCAGGCCAGCAGCATCGGTTCGGGGTGGGGCTTACGGTGAGTGACATCATCGGGACAGACCAGTACGGCGCAGCGCTCGCTGAGTTCAAGTTCCGCCAGGAGTAAGTCGGCGAAGCGGCGCGGCTTGTTGGTCACGATGCCCCAGGGCACTCCTGCGGCCTCGATGAACCGCAACAGCTCGTCCATCCCCGGAAACAGGCAGGTTTCCACCGCGACGTTGTCGAAATACAAATCCAGCAGTTCCTGATGGCGCTGGTCGTAATGTTCATGCTCCGGTCCAAAGCCAAACGACAGCTGGATCAGGGCACGCGCGCCGTTGGAGACGACGGCTCGAATCTGCGTGTATTCCAGTGCCGCCATCTCGTACTTCAGGCGCTGCTGGTTGACGACCCGGACGAAATCGGGGGCGGTGTCCAGCAGGGTGCCGTCGAGATCGAACAGAACGGCTTCAATGGCATTCATCAGGTCTTACTCCGGTTTTGTGGCATAGACCATGTAATTGACGTCCACATCCGTTCCCAGGCTGTAACGCTTGGTCAGAGGGTTATAGGTCATGCCGGTGAGATCCCGAGTATCCAAGTCCGCCGCACGGATCCAGCGTGCAAGTTCGGACGGACGGATGAATTTCTTAAACTCATGGGTGCCCTTGGGGAGCATCTGCAGCACGTATTCGGCGCCAACAATGGCAAATAGAAACGACTTTGGATTACGGTTCAGCGTCGAGAAAAACGCATGGCCACCGGGCTTGAGCAGGCGGGCACAGGCGGCGATCACCGAGCCTGGATCCGGCACGTGTTCGAGCATCTCCATGCAGGTCACCACATCGTATTGTTCCGCTTCCTGTGCCGCCAGTTCCTCTACCGTAATGCGCTGGTACGCAACCGGTACACCGGACTCCAGGCTGTGCAGGCGGGCCACGGCCAGCGGGGCTTCGCCCATGTCGATGCCTTTCACATGGGCACCCCGGTAGCTCATGCCTTCGGACAGCAGGCCGCCGCCACAGCCCACATCCAGAACCTTCTTGCCTGGGAGGCGGGCGCGTTCATCGATATAGTTCAGGCGTAGCGGATTGATGTCGTGCAGGGGTTTGAACTCGCTGTTGGGGTCCCACCAGCGGTTAGCCAGGGCTTCGAACTTGGCGATTTCGTTGCGGTCGACGTTGACTGTTTCTTGCATACCGGAGCAATCCTTGGTGGTTACGGCGTATCGCGGCCGCGCGTAGCGTTATTGTGGCTCAGGGTGTGATCGTGACCTGCGCCGTAAATGTGTGGCCTGCATCTTATATGAGTGACGCGTGGCTTTATTGGGTCTGGGCGCTGGCGGAACGGATCTGTTCGGCCCAGCGATTTGTCTTGGTGCGAATGGCCTCCTCATCGAAATGCAGCAGGCGCCCTTCATCCAGCTGTTGTTTGCCGCCAATCCAGCTGTGACTGACCCGCTGGGCAGGCAGGGCGTAGGCAATCTGGGAGACGGGATGGTAGACCGGCTGGGTCTCCAGGCCACTCAGATCGAGCGCGATCAGGTCCGCCCACTTGCCGGCTTCCAGAGAACCGGTTCGGTCGGCCAGGCCCATGGCCTGGGCACCGTTGATGGTGGCGAGTTCCAGGGCTTGAAAGGCGTTGAGCGCGCCCGCATCGCCCGCCACGGCTTTGGCCAGGAGTGCTGCGGTGCGAACTTCTCCCAGCAGGTC
>CAYXVO010000173.1:0-5926 GCA_964467875.1 uncultured Pseudomonadales bacterium
TGATCGCCACCAATCGCGATCTCTTCATTCTCGAGGAAGACCTGCTGTTTCCCGCCAGCACCCAGTTCGCCGTGTACCTGAGTTTGGACACCGGCCAGTTCCTTCAGCTCGACAGCGTCAAGCTAAAAGTGGGCGATGACATCGTTGCCAGCCACCTGTATACGGAGCGGCAGGTGAGGGCGTTGCAGAATGGTGCGATGCAGCGGATTCATATTGGTAATCTGAAGACGGGATCGCATGAGGTCACGGCGTTTGTGGAAGGTATTGGGCCGGAGAATCGCGCCTACAAGCAGGCGGCGACCCTGGCTTTTGATAAGGGGACGGATACCAAGGCGCTGGAGGTTCGGATTCAGGACCGGTCCGCCGATTATCAGCCTCATGTCAGCATTGTTGAGTGGGAGTGAGAGCGGCTGTGGAAGCAGAACTCCGCGTCGTCTGTCCTCCCTCTCCCTTGACGGGAGAGGGTTGGGGAGAGGGTGAAAGCATGCTTACTCCGTGTTTAAAGCGGCTGCGCCGCTGCCCCCTCACCCTAGCCCTCTCCCGCGAGGGGAGAGGGAATCAGTTCTGTGCATGCGCTAGGTTATTTTTTGGCAAGAGGGATGCAAATGGTCAGGGTCCAGTGCGGTCCACAGTAAAAGCTCTGTTGCTAAGCCTTAGCCTGGCCAGTATATCGACACTGGCCGACGAACCGCCCGCCCGCGTTCAGGACCTCCACTACGGCAGCGTCTTGTTCGACTACTACCAGGGCAACAGCTTCGAAGCCCTGACTGGCCTGGCCGTGGCCCGTACCCGTGGCGGCATCCAGGGCCACGGCACCGACCCTTTGCTGGTGGAAGGCGGCCTCATGCTGACCTACGGCATGACCCGCGAAGCCAAGCATTTGTTCGAGCAATTGCTGACCGATGCCGTCGAACCCAGCAAGCGCAACCAAGCCTGGTTCTACCTGGGCAAGGTGTTTTACCTGGAGCAGGACCCGCGCGCGGCGACCGATGCCCTGGCGCGGGTGGCGCCCGAGCTGCTACAGCAATCCGCGCCAGAACTGCATCAGGAATGGCTCTACCTCAAAGGCCTGCTCCTGCTCAATCAACAGCCCTCGGCGCAGGCTGATGCTGAACTGGACCGACTCCTCGAGAGCCTGCCGCCCACCAGCCTCTGGCGTGCCTATCTGCGTTATAACCGCGCCGTGCGGGCACTGACCGACCAGCCGGCGCAGGCGAGCAGCGCACTCCAGCAACTGGCCGATGATCTGAAGCTCATGCCAGTGACGGACGAGCAGGCCGAAGCCATCGCCCTGCGCGAGCGGGTGTTGCTGAGCCTGGGCCAACTGCAACTGCAGGAGGGGCAGGTCCGCCCAGCCTTGAATAGCCTGCAGGCAATCCGCCTGGACAGCCCCTTCTCGGACCAGGCGCTGTTTCACTATGCGGCGGCCGCGGCCCGTGGGCAGGAGCCGGAACTGGCCCTGCAGGCTTTGAATACCCTCCAGGATCGCCCCCTGTTCACCGCCTGGCTGCAGCAGGTGCCCTATGCCCGGGGCTTTGTGCTGGAACAGCTCGGTGACCGGCAGCAGGCGCTGGCCGCCTACAAAGACGCGGCGGTACGCTATGAAGCCTTGACCCAAACTCTCGCCGAGCAGCGCGAGCGACTGAACGAAGCCGATCTGGTGGCGGCACTGCGTCTCGATGATGCCGACGCCAGACCCTTGCAACTGGGTGCCCCCGAGGTGGCTCGCGATCCCTATGGCCGCCTGCAGGTGCAGCCAGCGGATTTCAGCCTGGCGTCCCTATTGGCCTCCGAACCGTTTCAAATCGGCCTGCGGGATCTGCATGAACTCTATCGCCTGCAAGACCACCTGGCTCGCTGGCAACGGCAACTGGATTCGTTCGAGCTGATGCTGGCAACCCGCGCCCAATTGCGCAGCCAGCGGATCGCTGAGACCCGCGTGGCCCTGGCCGAGCGCCAAGCCGACCAGTGGCTGGCGCAGCAGGCGGAGTTCAACAAGCAGATCACCGAAGCGGTGGAGCAGGAGGATGCCGCTTTTTTTATGACCGAAGAGCAACAGGCCTACGCCCGCAAGATTGAGACGTTACAGGACACCCTCGCGATCCTGCCGGACAACGAGACGACTGCCGCCCAGCGGGAACGGGCCCGGCGCATCCAGGCTTATTTCGACTGGTGGGTGGCGGACCAATATGCGGTCAATCGCTGGGCGGCGGAGAAACAGCTGTATGGCCTCAACCAGGCGATGGATGGCTTCCAGCAGCAAACCGGTGCGCTCGAACGGGAGATGGGTTCCGACGGAGAGAACGCGGCACTGACTGCAAGGGTGCGCGATAACCAGCAGGCCCTGACGGCACGGCGTGCCGAGCTGGATCAGGCGCTGCAGGCGGCCCGTCAGGTACTGTTGGAGCAGGTGAGGGCGGAGCTGACCCGACAGGCGCGTGAAGTGCGGGAGTATCTGCGCGCGGCTCGTCAGGCCCAGGCACGGCTGGCGGATGAGTTGTTTCAGGCGACATCGAAACAGCCAGACGGAGGCCAGCCCTGATGCAATCGCGCCGTCCACTCGCGCTCCCGGTCGCCATCGCTCTGGTGCTGTCCGGTTGCCAAAGCCTGGGTTTGGGCCTGGGCGAAAGCTCAGCCGCCCCGGCCGCCAACACCCTGGGCACCTTGCAGGTCGCTGCCAGTTCAGCTGGCCCGGCGCAATCGCCCGAACCCGCGTCAACGGCTCAACCGGTTGCCCTGGCCGAGGTAATCGCCAGCTACGAAATCCTGCTGCCCCTGCTGAAAGATCCGGAAACTGTCATCAACGTGCGCCATCGTCTGGCGGATCTGCGCCTTCAGCAAGCCGAGAATCAACTGGTGGAGCAGGCACCACCGACCTTTGACGTACCCGTGGCCGCCTATGAGGCCTTGCTGGCGCAATACCCGGAGCGCGCGACCAACGACGAGATCTATTATCAGCTGGCCAAGGCCCACGACCTGAATGGCGATCTCGACGCCCATCTGGCGACGCTGGACCGCCTGGCCGCCCAGTATCCCCAGTCCCGCTACTGGGTCGAAACTCAGTTCCGCCGGGGCGAAATCCTGTTCAGCGATGCCCGCTTTGCCGAGGCGCAACAGGCCTTCGCCGCCATCATCGAGGCCGATGCGGACGCGCCCGGACGCCAGACCTTTCTCACCAATGCCCATTACATGTTGGGCTGGAGCCAGTTCAAGCAGGCTGACTACAACGCGGCGCTGCTGAGCTTTAGCCAGGTGCTGGACCTGTTGTTGCCAGCGGATTCGGCTATGGCCAAGGTGGCCGATCAGCACCAGACCCTGGTGGAGGATCTGTTCCGGGTCATGGGCCTGTCGTTTTCCTATCTGGACGGCGCGCAAACGGTTGCGGCTCTGTTCAGACAAATCGGCGCCAAGCCCTACGAGACCCTGGTGTACGACCGCTACGGTGCTCTGCTGCTGGAGAAGGAGCAATACTCGGACGCCATCCAGGTCTACGAAGGCTATATCGCGATTCACCCGCTGAGCCTGGACGCGCCGCGCTACCACATGAACATTCTGCAGACGCTGCAAACGGCGGGATTTCTCGGCCCCCTGGCGCAGCGTAAGGCAGATTTTGTCGACAGCTACGGCATCACCAGTACCTATTGGGCGCAGGCGGTGCCGCCGGCGCGCGAATACGTGAAACAGCAGCTGGAGTCGTTACTGGCGGAACTGGCGGATCGCCAGTATGTGCTGGCACAGACGGCCATGAAAAAGAACACCGTGAAAAAGAACGCCCGATCGCAGGCGGCGGAGCATTACCGCCAGGCGGCGCGGTACTACGCAGAATTCGTCGATACCTTCCCGCGCCATGCCCGCACCCCGGATCGTCTGTTTCTGCTGGGGGAAAGTTACTTGGCGCTGCAACAGTGGCCGGAGGCGATTCAGGCGTTTGAGAAACTCGCCTATGAATTCAGTGAGTATGCCCGCGCCAGCGAAGCCGCCTACGCCTCGATCCTGGCCTATAACCAGTATGCCGCCACCTGGGCGCAACTGGTGCCAGCAGAACGTCAGGCCCGCCTGGCCCACCAGCAGCAGAGCCGGCTGCGGTATGTGGAGCGCTTTCCCCAGGATGCCCGCGCGGTGGAGGTGTTGTACGTCGCCACCCAATACGACTACCAGCAAAAGGACTTCCCGACCGTGGTCAGCCGTGCCGGGCAGATCCTCGCCTGGCAGCCGGCACCGAGGCCGGGACTGTTGCTGGAAGCCAACCTGTTGCAGGCCCACAGCCTGTACAGGCTGGCGGATTATGCCCAAGCCGAGCAGGCCTATCTCGCCGCGCTCACACGCTTACCGGCCAAGGATGCACGCGAGACCGCCCTGTGGGAAAACCTGGCGGCCTCCGTCTATCGGCAGGGAGAAACCGAACTGGCGGCGGGTAACAAGGCCATGGCCGTAAACCACTTCCTGCGTGTCGGGCAGGTGGCTCCCACGGCGGCGCTGCGTGCCGACGCGGAATTCGATGCCGCCAACCTGTTGCTGGAACAAAAGGAATGGCACCGCGCCATCCAGGTCATGGCGGCGTTCCGTCAACGCTTCCCCCAGCACGCCCACACGCTCACCCTGCCGGCGAAAATGGCGCTGGCCTACCGGGAAACCCAACAATGGGCGCGGGCGGCCGACGAGCTACGCACCCTGTATGAGCGCGCCACCAGCCCGGACGAAAAGCGCGAGACCCTGTGGCTGATCGCCGAGCTCTATGACCGGGCAGAAGACCGCGACCAGGCGATTGCCAGTTATCGCCAGTACGCCCACACCTATCCAAGGCCGCTGGACAGCTACATGGAGGCAGCGCAACGCCTGGCGGAGCTCTACGAGGCAGACGGCAACGAAACCAACCGCCGGTTCTGGCTCGGCAAACTGATGGAGACAGTGGATCGCCATCCCAACGAGGCCGACGATCGCATGCGTTATCTGGCAGCGGCCGCCTCTGCCGTGTTCGCGCGGGATGCCTTGAGCCGCTACAACGGCATCAAGCTGACCCTGCCGCTCGACAAAACCATAGCCCGCAAAACCCAGGCCCTGGAGCAGGCGGTGAAGGCCTATCAAAAGACCGCCAGCTATGGCGTGTCCGTGTTCTCCACCGAAGCCGGCTACCAGATCGCCGACATCTACGCCCGCCTGGGCAAGGATCTGATGGACGCCGAACGCCCCGCAGGGCTCAACGAACTGGAACTGTCCCAGTACGACATGCTGCTGGAGGAACAGGCGTTCCCGTTCGAGGAAAAAGCCATTGGCATTCATGAGCAGAACGCCAGCCGCAGCTGGGCCGGTATTTACGATGACTGGGTCAAGCAGAGCTTTGCAGCCCTCAAGCGCCTGCTGCCTGGTCGCTACGACAAGCCCGAGACGCTGAGCGAGGTGGTCGATGAGATCCAGTGAGTCGATGATGAACCGTCTCGCCATCCTGTTTTTGCTGGTGACCCTGGGCCTTGGCGGCTGCGCCAGTCTGACTGGATCTGACAAGGCGACGGGTGAGCAGCCGGACGCGTTGCAGCAACAGTTTGCCGACGCCGTGGCGCTGAAGCGCGCCGGCGATCTGGACGCAGCCCGCGCCAGCTTTCTCGCCCTGAGCCAGGCCCGTCCCCAGTGGACCGGTCCGCTGGCCAACCTGGGACTGATCGCGCAGGCAGAGGGGGAACGCGCCCAGGCCGAAACCTATTTGAAGCAGGTGCTGGCGCTGGATCCCAGCCATCCCCACGCCAACAACGCCCTCGGCGTGCTGGCCCGCGAGCAGGGCCAGTTTGCCGAGGCCGAAGCCTACTACCGCCAGGCCCTGGCGCAGCACCCGGAGTTCAAGCCGGCGCTGCGTAACCTGGCCATTCTACTGGAGCTCTACCAGGGCCGGTTGGCGGAGGCCTTGGAGTTGGTGGAGCGCTACCAGGCGCTG
>CAYXVO010000173.1:5936-6421 GCA_964467875.1 uncultured Pseudomonadales bacterium
GTGGACGTGCACATGACTCCGGAAGGCCCCGTCGTGACCACGCCCGATCCGCAGGTGGAGGATTGGTTGTTTGATCTCAAGAGCCGCATCAATTAACGGAGCCTGGTGATGGGTGTGAAGCAATTTTTTCCGCTGATCCTGTTCGGCCTGCTAGGTTCGACATGGGCCTGGGCAGAGAGTCAGGTGATCACCCTGGAAGGCACCCGGATTCGGGGCGATCAGGAATCGCCGACGGTGCTGTATCTGGTGCCCTGGCAGCCGCCGGAAGCCCAGCGGCTGCGGCAGACTGACGGCGAATTGCTGGTGGAAAGCCGGATCGAGCCGCTGGAGCGGGCGGAGTTTCAGCGAATGGTGGGGTATCACGCGCGGTTTAAGGAGGCGGTTGGGTTGCGCGAGGATGGAGCGACAGAAAGGGAAGAGCAGGGAACGAACAAGGATTAAGTCGCGGGTGTTTTAGTCCCTTCCCCTGGCAAGGGGAGGGTGAG
>CAYXVO010000174.1:0-848 GCA_964467875.1 uncultured Pseudomonadales bacterium
GAATTCTGGTCTGAACGCGTTCACCATCCAGTTCGTCAAACACCGACAAGCGTTAAACCGATAATCGACAGGTATCACCCGCGTGGCTTCGACAGGCGTCTTCAAGATCGGCAGCTCTGCACCGCACCGCCCTGCGCGCAAGCGCCCTGGGGTGGCGAGCGGAGCACGGATTTGCGCCCTGGGCGGTGTGATCGGCTTAGCGTTGGCCCTGACCGCCTGTGGCGGGAGTGGCAGCGGCAGTGATCAGCAGCGCGACCCCATGGTGGTCGAGCAGCCGGTGGCCTTTATCCAGCGGCCGCTGCTGTTCGAGGCCAGCGGCGAGCTGCGCGCCGACGATGCCCGCCAGCCGGCCCGCTTTCGCCCCGGTGCGCGCCTGTTCTTGAAAGACTGGGCCGCGGCCAGCGCGCCCGCCCGCGACATCAGCTCCCAGGCCTTTGCCGATTCCTCGTTTCTGAACGAGAACGGCGAGCTGCTGTACGACGTGCGCGATCTCAGTGTCTCCCCGGACGGCGAACGGCTGCTGTTCGCCATGCGAGCGCCGGAAATCGAAGATGCGGACGACGACGAACAACCCACCTGGAACATCTGGGAATACAACACCGAAAGCCGAGCCCTGCGCCGGATCATTGCCTCCGACGTGACCGCCGAAGCCGGCCAGGACATTTCGCCGGCCTATTTGCCGGACGGACGTATCGTCTTTTCCTCCACCCGCCAGCGCACCGCCAAGGCGGTATTGCTGGATGAAGGCAAGCCCCAGTTCGAGGCACTGGACGAAACCCGCCGTGACCCCGCGTTCGTGCTGCATGTGATGAACGACGACGGCAGCGAGATCGAACAGATCACCTTTA
>CAYXVO010000174.1:858-6411 GCA_964467875.1 uncultured Pseudomonadales bacterium
CCAGAGTCACGATCTCGACCCCACGGTGCTGGATGATGGCCGCATCGTCTTCAGCCGCTGGGACAACGCCGGCCAGACGCCCAACAACGGCATCAACCTGTATCAGGTCAATCCCGACGGCACCGGGCTCGCCTATCTCTATGGCCGCCATTCCCATCAGATTGAAGGCAGCAACCAGCGCCTGCAGTTCTATCGCCCCATTGAGACCGATCCGGGCCGGCTGCTGGTGCAGGTGCGTCCGTTTGAAAGCAGCCGCCTGAATCTGCTGCCGACGGAAATTGATATCGACAGTTTCGTGGAAGCGAACCGGCGGCTGGACGGCTCCGAGGGCGAAGGTCAGGTGCCACTGATCAGCGGGCTGGATCTGTCGGACACACCGAGTCTCAAGGGTTTGTATGGCGCCGTTTCGCCCCTGTTCGACGGCACCGAGCGTTATCTTGCCAGTTGGAGTCCCTGTCGTCTGACCTTGGTCGAAGGCGACGGCACCATCCTGCCCTGTACTGAGGAGCGCGTGGCCTCTCCGGGCTATGAAGCCGCGCCCCCGCTCTACGGTCTCTGGCTGTTCGATGCCGCCGCCCAAACGCAGTTGTCCATCGAGCGGCCGGTCGAGGGCATCCAGTTCGAGCAGGCGGTGCTCATGACCAGCCGGCCGCTGCCCCATCACATCCCGCCCCTGATGCCGACCAGCGAGGGCCAGAGTCTGGCGGCGGCGGGCTACGGCATCCTGCATATTCGCAGTGTTTACGATTTTGACGGCGTCGACACCGCCCCCGGCGGTCTTATGGCCGTGGCGGACCCGGTGCGGACGGCGCCAGACACGCGCCCGCGCCAGTTCCTGCGGCTGGAAAAGCCAGTGTCCATTCCCGATGATGAGGTGCACGACTTCAATACTGCCGCCTTTGGTCGCAGCACGGCGCAGGGCATGCGGGAAATTCTCGGTTACGTGCCGGTGGAGCCGGACGGCTCCGTGCGGGTTGCGGTGCCGGCCAATCTGGCCTTTGCCCTCAGTGTGCTGGATGGCTCCGGTCAGCGGGTCGGCGAGGGTCACCAGAACTGGCTGCAACTGCGTCCGGGCGAAACCCTGCAATGCAACGGCTGCCACACCGCCAACAGCCAGGTGCCCCACGGCCGCTACAACGCAGGACCTGCCTCCATTAATCCCGGTGCGACCACCACCGGCCTGGAGTTTCCCAACAGCGAACCGGCCCTGATGGCGGACATGGGCGAGACCATGGCCGAGACCTGGAGCCGCATCAACGGCATCCGCCAGCTCAGTCCCGATGTGAGTTTTGTGGATGACTGGACCGACGCCAGCATCGTGGCCAAGGCACCCAGCCGCAGCTTCAGCTATGCCGATCTGGCCACGCCAGCGCCCATCAACGCAGCCTGTGCCGCCGACTGGAGCAGCCTGTGCCGCATCGTCATCAACTATGAGCAGCACATTCACCCCCTGTGGGGGCTGGATCGCCAGGTGCTGGATGTCGACGGCGTGACGGTGCTGGACGACCATACCTGCACCGCCTGCCATACCCCAACTGATACGCTCGGCGCCGTGCAGATCCCAGCCGGTCAGCTGGATCTGAGCGATGGCATTTCGCCGGACAATCCCAACCATTTTCTGTCCTACCGGGAGCTGCTGTTCAACGACAACGAACAGGAGCTGCTGAACGGTGTCCTGATCGACCGCTTGATCGACACCGGCGAATTCCAGCGCGACGAGAATGGCGAACTGATCCTGGATGCCAGCGGCAATCCCCAACCCATTTTCACTACGGTCAACCAGCCGGCCGCCATGAGCACCACTGGTGCCCGGGCCAGCACCCGGTTCATGAACCGCTTCCGCGCGGGTGGCAGCCACGCGGGCTATCTCAGCGACGCCGAACTGAGGCTGATCGCCGAATGGCTCGATCTGGGCGGCCAGTATTTCAACAACCCCTTCGACGCGCCGGCCGATTGATGCAGCAGGACTTTAAACAGATCGCCGGTCTGAGCCTGCTGTTGACTGGCTGGCTGCTGTGCGCGCCCGTCTTGGCGGACGAGGCTGAGGCAGACAGCAGTTGGTGGAGTGAGAACTGGTGGAGCGGCAACTGGTGGTCCAGCGCGGCGCCGCAGCCCCGGGTGCAGGTCGCCGTGCCTTATCTGGAATGGCGCAGCGGCCCGACCGCTGGCCATCCGGTGATCCGGGTTAGTGAGCGGGGCGAATGGCTGGAACTGCTGCTGCGCAAGACCCAGTGGCTCAAGGTGCGCGACAGCCGGGGCCGGGAAGGCTGGGTCCATGTGGCGGATCTGAACCAGACCCGCGATGGCGCCGGCCAGCCGGTGCAGCTGACGGCGCCCCGGTTCGACGATTTCAACCGGCGCAGCTGGGAAGCGGGACTGCTGTTTGGCGAGTTTGACGGGGCGGCGGTGACTTCCTTCTACGGCGGCTACTGGATGACGGCCAATCTCGCGGCGGAGGTGTCCGGCTCGCAGGTGCTGAGTGACGCCTCGGAAACCCTGTTGGTCAGTGCCAGTCTGCTCCATCAGCCGTTTCCCCAGTGGCGGATTTCGCCGTTTTTCACTCTTGGCGTGGGCCAGCTGTTCATCGACCCCAAGGCGACCCTGGCCGAACCCGACAGCCGCGATCACACGGCGGCCCATGTGGGCCTGGGCCTGCGAATTTATCTGACCGACCATTATTTTGCCCGCATCGAGGTGAAGGACTACAAGGTCTTCACCAATCGGGAAACCAACGAAGAAGCGACCGAATGGAAACTGGGACTCAGCGTATTTTTCTGAATCTGGCCCGTGCCGGCCTGCCTTTGGTTTGGGTCATGCAGGCCTGGGCGATGCCTGCCTGGGCGGCGGCGCCGGCGGCGCCCTTGATGGAGCCCAACCTGAAACCGCAGCCGGTGGATGAGGCCCTGATCGATACCGAGAACTTCGAGATCGGTGCCTTCGTCGGCACCATCGGCATCGAGGATTTCGAATCATCGATGGTGTGGGGCGGTCGGCTGGCCTACCACCTGAGCGAGTCTTTTTTTGTGGAAGCCAATGTCGGCATGGCGGAGGGCGGCAAGACCAGCTTCGAGAAACTGGCCGGCGCGGTCGAGTTACTGCCCGACGAGGATCGCGATTACCGCTTCTACAACCTCAACATCGGCTACAACCTGCTGCCGGGTGAGGCCTTTGTCGCGGGCTATGCCTTCAACACCAATTTCTATCTGGTGGCCGGTGCCGGCGCCACCGAATTCGCCGGCGACAACCGCTTCACCTACAACCTGGGTGCGGGCTATCAGGTGCTGCTGACGGACAGCCTGGCGCTGCACCTGACGGTGCGACAGCACCGCTACGACATCGACATTCTGGGCGAGGACAAGACTTCGGTGAATACCGAGCTGAGCACTGGCCTGTCCTTGTTCTTCTAACGAAATGAAGCAGAGTTCTTCTAACGAAATGAAGCAGCGCAGCGAATCAAAGGAGTCACACACCATGCCAACACTCATGCAGCAAGTCGTCGCGGGTATCGCGCTGGCCGCCTGTTCCGCGCTGGCCCAGGCCGACGCGGTCAGCGGCCCCGCCCCGGATTTCACCCTCAAGAGCACGCAGGGCGACAACCTGCGGCTGGAGGATTATCGCGGGCAGGTGGTGATGCTCAATTTCTGGGCCTCCTGGTGCGGCCCCTGTCGCCAGGAAATGCCGATCATGGATGAGATCCATGCCAAGTACAAAGACCTGGGCTTCACCGTGCTGGCGGTCAACGTGGACGAACAATCCGCCGAGGCGGACCGCTTTCTCGACGCGGTGCCGGTGAATTTTCCAGTGCTCTACGACAGCCAGAGCAAGGTCAGCGAACTCTATGGCGTCGATGCCATGCCCTACACGGTGATGATCGACCGCGATGGCACCCGGCGCTTCATGCACCGGGGCTATCAGCCGGGCTTCGAGGCCTCCTATGTGCAGCAGGTTAAACAGCTGGTGCGCGAGTAAGCCATGAAAACACGAAATGGCTGGCTGGGTTTGGGTTTGATCCTGGCGCTGGGCACAAGCGGCTGCGCCGACATCAAGCCCTGGGTGAAGCCCTATGAGCGCGACCGCCTGGCCGATCCCATCATGAGCCTGAGCCGGCACGGCAGCGCCGACAGCTACATGCATCACGTCTATCAGGCGCGGGAATCCGCCCGTGGTGCCGAGGGCGGGGCAGGGGGCGGCTGTGGCTGTAATTAACCGGACGCGTCTATGTTTGTTGCTGGGTTGGAGCCTGCTTCTGGGCTGGAGCCTGCTGCTTACCGCGCAGGCCGCCACCTTGCCGGCGGACAATGTCGATGTGCTGTACCACCGCTACGATGGCGGCGGCATGGTGATCGACGGCCCCTCCGTGCTGGTGCGCAAGAGCGCGGGCAGCCAGGTGTCGCTGAGCGGGCAGTATTACGTGGACTCCGTGTCCGCCGCCTCGGTGGACGTGCTGGCCACCGCCAGTGAATACACCGAGGAGCGCGAAGAGATCTCGGTCGGCGTGGATTACCTGCACGACAGCGCCATCCTGAGTCTGGGCTACACCACCAGCTCCGAGAACGATTACGAAGCCAACACCCTTCATTTCTCCGTGCGCCAGGAATTCTTCGGCGGTCTCACTACCCTGACCATGGGCTACGCCCGGGGCGCGGACGAAGTGGGGCAGGTGGGCAACCAGAATTTCTCCGAGGACGCCGAGCGCCAGAACTACCGCATCGGCCTGTCCCAGGTGCTGACCAAGAACAGCCTGCTGGGATTCGATCTGGAAGCCATCACCGACGAGGGCTTTCTGGAGAATCCCTACCGCCAGAATCGCTATCTCGATCCTCAGGACTCGACCCGTTATCTGTATCAGCCCGAACAGTATCCGCAAACCCGCACCAGCGTCGCGCTAGCCACCCGCGCGCTCTATTACCTGCCGTACCGGGCGTCGCTACGGGGCGAGTACCGCTATTTCAGCGACAGCTGGGGCATCGATGCTCATACCTTTGAGGTCGGCTATGTGCATCCCGTCGGTCATTGGACCTGGAGCGGGCGGGTCCGCTATTACACTCAGGGGCAGGCGGATTTCTACAGCGACCTGTTTGTCTACCCGAACTCCCAAACCCACCTGGCGCGGGACAAGGAACTCAGCGCCTTCTCCGGCACCACCCTGGGCGCTGGCGTCAGCTATGAATGGAAAAAGGGCACCCTGCCGGGCATTGACCGCCTGCAGTTGAGCCTGTTGGTGGATTACCTGAAGTTCGAGTACGACAACTTCCGCGATGTCACCGCCTCGGGCACTTATCTGCCCGGCACCGAACCCCTGTATGAATTCGATGCCTTCATTACCCGGGCATCCCTGATTCTCGAATACTGATTGCAAGGCACGCCTATGACCCTCATGGATCTCACCAAGAAGTTGCCCGCCGCCACACTCCTGCTCTGTGGCTTGCTGGCCGGATTTTGCCTGCGCACCGCCGTGGCGGAGCAGCCCGCGGTGGACACCAGCGCGCCGGTTGCTCTCAGTGTGGAGGAGCTGAAGAAGAAGGTGATCGCCACCAACCGCGATCTTTTCAT